>CADAUN010000157.1 GCA_902791085.1 uncultured Erysipelotrichaceae bacterium
GTTGTCGCCGAAAGACAATGTCATGATGATTGGGGAATTTCAAAAATTCCAATCCAAAACTGTGCCTCATGGTAACCATGTGGTTTTGGTCAATCCTTCGAACCAAGGAAATTTAGGCACCATCTTCCGCAGTGCCGCTGCCTTTTCCATTGATTTTTTAGCGATCATTCGCCCAGCGGCCGATGCTTTTGATCCCAAGACCGTCCGTTCTTCTATGGGAGCGATTTTCTCCGTTCCGTTTGCTTATTTTTCTTCTTTTGAGGAATATCAGTCTGTCGCGGGTTCTAGGCATTATTACCCCTTTATGTTGCAATGCTCTTCTCCCTTGCATAAAGTCGGTAAAAATCAGCCTTATTCTTTGATTTTTGGTAACGAAGCTACCGGGTTGCCAGATTCTTTTCTTCAGATCGGAACACCCGTACGAATCGAGCAATCTTCCTTGGTCGATTCGTTAAATCTCGATAATGCCGTTTCGATTGGACTATATTCTTTTTTAGAGCAAAGCCATTAAGCGTCGTGCGGCGTAGAATCAAAAGGAGGCGTTCCTTGGTTTTGTTGCCCTAAATGCAAAAGAAGATCATCGTCTGTAATGATATCAAGAAGATATAAATAAGAGAAATAGGCGGTGCCTAACCAATAGGACAAAACCGATTGCAAGAATGGCGTATATAGATCGGCGTTTAGCGTCACCTCTTGTGCCGTCAACAAAGCGAGAAATAGCCGATCATAAGCTTCGTCCCGTTTATGGTTTCGTTCGACCTGGCGGTGGATCTTACGAATCGCCTCATCCATTTCTTCCAAAGACACGCTCGGTTGCAACAAATCGCGGAATCGCTCTTTCTGTTTCTCAGACAAATACCCCACGAAAGAATTTTTCCGCGGAGTCGCTTTTTTCTTTTTAACGGCCGTCATAAAGTCGATGAATCAAAACAGCCAAAGAAGACGAGAAATTGAAGTTCTCAATCACAATGTTGCATGGAACAGTAACATGCGTCGGCGCAAAATTCCAAATCCCGTGGATTCCGCAACGGACCGCTTCGTCAATCGCTTCTTGCGCTGCGTGGGCAGGAACGGTAATGATGGCGACATCCACTTTTTGTTTTTCTGTCAAGTGACTTAAGTCACTCATGGATCGAATGGGTTTTCCATTGATATTCGTGCCAACTAAAGATGGATTGTTATCAAACCCTCCAATCACGGCAAGTCCCATTTCTTTAAAATTGGGATAATTCAACAAGGCTTGTCCTAAGTGGCCGCAACCAATGATCACCGCCGTCGTGCTATCGCGATAACCTAAGAAAGTCTCCAGGGTATCAATCAATTTATCAACGCTTCTCCCCTTCTTCGGCCGTCCTGGCTCATTGGAAATGGCTTGCAAGTCTTTCCGGATTTGTTCTTCAGAATAGCCAAGGACGCGGGCAATTTTTGGAGAAGAGATTGTCGCAATGCCTTTCTTTTGCAATTCTTTGAAATATTTCAAATAAAATGGATAACGTTCTAATTGATTCTTTGAGAATGTTTTCATAAGCTTCTCCTAGTGGCGATTTACCGAATTCATTTTAGGCGGAAAAAGATGGTTTGTAAATTGAATCGGTAAAGAATTCTAGATTTTGTTTAAAAGAGATCGCACCAAGGAATTTCAAAAGAATAGGCAAAAGACGAAAGGGTAACATCGCTTTTCTGAAGCGAAGGGAATAACGAATGCACAAAAGCATTCGAATCGAAATGCCCTGAATGCATCGCTTCTTCTTTTGCCATTTTGTCGCGGGAAAGAACGGTTTCGTTATTTTCGTGAAGCAACGACAAAAAGGCATCTGGACGATAGATGTGTAGCATTTCCCGTTGCCATAGACGCAAAGAAGCACCTTTCTCATAAGCAAGCCGAAGAAAAGCAAAGTCTTTTGTGTGAACGGCCCATTCCAAAGCAGAAGGAAAAAGGGGAAGCACTTCTTCTAACTCCGCCATATCCGTTAATCGGATTTCGTTGCCGTAACGAGAATTAAAAGAAGCATAACCAATCTGCTTCGAGTCACGATAGATCATCACGGCCTTGGAAGCATGGGATTGCAAAGCCGAAAGAAAAGTATTTTCTTGACGGATTCTTCCAGAGGCAGAAGAACAATATAGCGCGTAAGCGAACGCAAGATCTTCTCTTTCCATGGGGCGTAAAGAATAATCGTGTTCCAAAAGAGGAAGCGGTCCAAAAGACAACAATAAATGGGCGGGCCCTGGTACGAATCCAAGCGAATCATAAACATCGGGATTGCCCGTTAATATGGCAAAAACATCGCCTTTTTCTTCATTTTCTTGATGGGCTTTTTCCATTAAAGAACGCATCAGTCCTTGATGGCGATAAGAAGGTAAAGTGGCCACTGAACCAATGGTGGCGAAAGGATAAACGTGTTCCCCAAAGGTTAAGGTTTCTTGAAGATTGCCTAAAATAGAAACCATTTTTCCTTCCTTTTCGATTACGAGATGCTCATTCGCGCGATTCTTCTCTTTTCCATAGGCGCGCGGTTGACTTTTGGCAATTGAAAAATCCGAAGCACGCACATCGAAAAAAGCTTCGTCTAAAGTCTTAATCAATTCGGCTTTTTCTTCGTTTCTTGCATGACGTATCATGAATCCATTTTAACGTGCTTCCTTCTTTCGCGATAGAATAAAGAGATGAAGATCAAAGAAATCACGGATCAAACATTCTTGGGATTCTTGCCAAAACGCGATGAGAACACCTCGAAATTTGATTATGGAAGAGCCGTAATCCTAGGCGGCTCTATCGATTATGGCGGCGCCCCATTGCTTTCTTATGAAGCTTTGTTGGCCTTACGATTAGGAGCAGGTTTTTCTACGCTTTATGTCCCAGAACCTCTTTATTCGATTTATGTAGGGAGAAATCCGCAAGTCATCGTCCAAAAAGCCCCTTCAAAAGATGGGAACATCATCTACGAAGAATCGTTCTTTCGCCGAATTGAGCAAAAGGCCACTGCCATTGCTTTAGGCATGGGAATGACCGGAAAAGAGATGTTATTGCCAATTTTTCATGATTTTTTTGATCATTACGAAGGCAAATTATTGCTTGATGCCGGCGCATTGGACGCTCTTTCTATTGATGCCACTTTTGCCTCGCGGACATCGTTAAAACCTCAGACTCTTATCACGCCACACCATGGAGAATTCGCACGTTTGCTAGGGATCCCTCGCGAACAAATCGACCAAAATCCTTTGTTCTACGCCGCTTCTTATGCCAAACGCCATCATTTGGTGGTGCTATTAAAAGGCCATGAGACTTGGATCACAGATGGAGAGAATGCCTTCCTCAATCGTTTTGGGAACGCCGGGCAAGCCAAAGCAGGTTCGGGCGATTTGCTCTCAGGAATCCTTTGTGGGATTCTCGCGATGCCATTGCCTCATACGCTTATCGAAGAAGCAGCCTTTGGAGCTTATTTGTTTGGCAAGGCTGCAGCACTTCTTGCCGAAGAGCAAAACGAATATAGCTTTTTAGCAGAAGATATCTTACGTATCATGCCTAAGGCGATGGGGCCTTGTGTGGCTAACAAAT
>CADAUN010000158.1 GCA_902791085.1 uncultured Erysipelotrichaceae bacterium
CGCTTTCGACCAATAAGTCATAGAACAAACTGGTGAGATAACTGGGCAACAAATGGTGAATCATTTCACGTGGTCGATCATCGAATAATGGGGGAGCATATTCTTCGTGCGTCCATTTCTTCGGTGGGATTTGTACTGGCAATAGTTGGAAAGTCATTGGCTCAAAAGTGATGGAATTCACATAATGGGTGTAGATAACGCGAATGGCTTTGTATTTTTTCGCATTGAAATCCTCTTTCAATTGAAGGCAAAGGCCATGCAATGTTTCCATGTCGGTGTTTAATCCCACATATTCATAACGTTCATCCATGCGTTTTGCATATTTCGTATCGCGTGAAAAACGATGGATGGCTTTGTTCCCAAGTGGGGCAACGATGTCGTTCGGGCCAATCTCATGATCCAAATAACGGAATAGATTGTTGTTATAGGCACCGCATAACCCCATATTGGAAGAAATCACAAGATACAAAATAGGCAAATTCCCTTCATTCATTTTGGCATAATGCGAAATCTCACTCGAGGTATCGTGGGAAAAGACGGTACTCATTAAAGCGAGGAATTCTTGCGTATAGGCAACGCTTTGTTCGTGCATAGCCAAAAATTTCTTGGTTTTCACCGTTGTCGTAAGACCCATGGCTTTGGTGATTTTTTCCGTTCCTTGAATGGAGGCAATCCGCCGTTTTGTTTTCGCTAAAGAAGAGGCCATAATTATGCGTTCCGATTCGCTTTAAAGGTTTTGATCGCGTCGTTTAGTCCTTGTTCCACTTCTGTTTCTATCTTTTGCTTGGAACGAATGCTCTCAACAAGTTCAGGGGCAGAAGCGTGAAGATAAGACAACAAATCCGTTAAAAAGGAGGCCACTTCTGTTAAAGGCAAATCATCCAAATAACGATTCTTGACGGCAAAGAGCTCAAGCACTTCATCCACGCTATCCATTGGGCTCCAATTCTTTTGTTTTAAAGCTTCCATGACCACCGCGCCGTGCGTCAAGATTCGTTTGGTTTCAGGATCCAAATCGCTTCCGAATTGAGCAAAGGAAAGATTCTCTCGATAATTCGCCAATTCGATTTTTAAGGATTTAGCAACTTGTTTCATTGCCTTTGTTTGAGCGGATGAGCCAACTCGAGAAACTGAGAAGCCGCTATCGACGGCTGGGCGTTGACCTGAAGCAAAATAGTCCGTGATTAAGAAAATCTGACCATCCGTGATGGAAATAATGTTAGTAGGAATGTAGGCAGAGATATCACCTGCTTGAGTTTCTACAATGGGCAACGCAGTAATCGAACCGCCGCCATATTCTTTCGAAAGTTTGCAAGCTCGTTCCAAAAGACGGGAATGAAGATAGAAAATATCGCCAGGATAGGCCTCACGACCTGGGGCGCGGCGAAGCAACAAAGACAAAGTACGATAAGCAACGGCATGTTTGGAAAGATCATCAAAGACAATCAAAACATCTTGCCCTTGTTCCATCCATTCTTCCGCCATGGCCATACCAGCAAAGGGGGCGATATATTGTTGAGGGGCGGGTTCGGATGCCGAAGCATTGACGACCGTCACATAATCAAAACATCCCTTTTGTTTTAAACGGTCCACCAAACTGGCCACCGAGGAGTTCTTTTGACCGATGGCCACATAGACGCATTTCACGCCTTTGCCTTTTTGATTCACGATGGTATCGATGGCAATGGAGGTTTTGCCAGTTTGTCGGTCGCCAATAATGAGTTCCCGTTGACCGCGGCCAATCGGAATCATCGAATCAATCGCTTTAATGCCCGTTTCTAACGGCGTGTTCACGGATTCTCGCGTCATGACGCCAGGAGCAATCCGTTCAATCGGTCTTGTTTTTTGATAAGAGATAGGTCCCAATTCGTCAATCGGGAGGCCAAGCGGAGAAACCACACGGCCTAATAATCCGTCGCCAACAGGGACTTCCACCACTTTGCCAGTCCGTTTTACCGTATCGCCTTCTTTGATCGAAAGATCGCTATCGAGCAACACGGCTCCGACATCATCTTCATTGAGATTCATCACCATGCCATAAACGTCGTTAGGGAATAGCAAAAGCTCCCCTAGCATGGCGTTTCTTAGCCCATAAAGCGTAGCAATGCCGTCTCCCACCGCAATCACGGTGCCAACGTCGTTGCTTTCGATTTGGCCTTCATATCCTTTGATTTGCTCTTTAATGAGCGAGGAAATCTCATTTGGATTCAGATTCATAGCGTTCCTCCCTTTAGAAGATTGTTGCGGAGTGCTTCCCAACGGGCTTGAATAGACCCGTCAAAGACTTTTCCGTCGATCGCTACCTTCACTCCACCGATTAAATGGGGATCCACTTGATTATGAAGATAGACTTTGACTCCCAAACGCGTCTCTAACGCGGTTTGGATTTGATTTAAATCATCGTTTGACAATAATGAAGTCGAATAAACGATGCCTTCACGAATACCCAAATAGATATTGCACAACGAGATAAAACATTCGGCAATATCAGGCAAATGGGGAATGAGATGGCGTGCTGTCACCAGTTTTAAAAAAGGAATCAAGGAGGGGGTATCAGAAGAAGAAAATGCTTCCTCTAAAGCGGCAAATTGCCGTTCTCTTGGCAAAGAATAAGAAGATAAAAACGCACCAAAAGAGGGATTTTCAGCCAACACAGAAACGACGTTTTTCATCGCTTCTCGATAGGCGGAAACCTTCCCTTCTTCACGGGCGAGTTGATAAAGCGCGTCCGCATAATTGGCGTAGCGTTCCTTCTTCATTCCGTTTTCTTCCCCTCTTGCACTTGGGCAGCAAAGGCAGCGACCATTTGTTCGTTGTCTTTCGAATTGACTTCACGGCCCAATAATTCTTTCGAAGCGTCAAGAGCAACTTGCACAATGGCGTCTTGCATGGCTTTTTGCGCTTTCACTTCTTGTTGACGAATGGCTTCATCGGCGCGTTGTTGCCGTTCTTTGGCCTCCCTGTTGGCTGCCGATACAATCTGGCTGGCTTGCTTTTCCGCGTCGCTTTGTGCCTTGCTAACAATCGCTTGAGCTTCTTCGCGGGCAGCGGCAATGATCTTGTCCCCTTCGTTTGCTTTGCTTTCATAGAATCGCTTCGCGGTTTCCGCATCATGAATATTGTGATTGATGTAATCCCGCCGTTTTTCAACGTATTTCCGAATGGGTTTATAAGCGACAAAATAAAGCACAAGGAAAAGAACGATCAACGCCAGAAGATTGATGAGCAACGACCAGAAATTGCCGAAAATCTTATTCAAGAAGTCTTCTGGGGAGAACGGGCTGGATGAAGCAGCAAAAATGTTGAGATATAGCATAAACATCCAGTTCTCCTAGTGATGGTTATAAGACGAAGATGATCAAAATGGCGGTAATCAAGGCGTAAATGGCGGTGGATTCGTCAAGCGCGACAGCAACGATCATGTTGCTCCGTAACTTGCCAGCCATTTCAGGATTCCGGACCATGCCGTCAATCGCGTGGCAGCAAATGAGCGATTCCCCGATGGCGGAAAGGCAGCCAAAGGCAACGGCGATGGCCGCCCCGATTGC
>CADAUN010000159.1 GCA_902791085.1 uncultured Erysipelotrichaceae bacterium
GGAAAAATCACCCGTTACAAAGGCGATTTCGATCATTTCTTAAGCCAGCATCAATTGGATCGAGAACAATATCAGAAGAATTACGAAGCCCAACAACGTTATATCAAAAAAGAAGAAGATTTTATCGCGCGTCACATTGTTCGCGCGACATCGGCAAAAGCTGCAAAATCGCACCGGGCAAGACTTGCTCACTTAGAAGTCATGGAAGCTCCGGCAAAAGAAGAAGGAAAAATCTTCTTCTCTTTTCCTTATACTCATCCGGTGGGAAAAATTCCTTTGGTGGTCGACCAATTGGTCATCGGTTACGAGAAACCATTATTAGATCCGATTTCTTTTGAACTCAAAGAAGGGGAGAAAATTGCGATTTTAGGGGAAAATGGCGTTGGGAAAACAACGTTTTTGAAGACCATTCGTGGCATTCTTCCATCTTTGGGTGGTTCCTATCAATTTTTGCCAGGAATCGTGCCGAACATTTTTGACCAAGACGAGTCTACCGATCTGTCTTTGACTCCTTTTGAATGGGTGCATCAAGTTTATCCAGAATTGAATAACACCCAAGTTCGACAAGCGTTAGGCAATTGCGGCGTGCAAAAAGAAAAGGCGTTGCGTCCATTAAGCGAACTTTCTGGGGGAGAAGTCGCCAAAACCCGTTTTGCTTTAATGAGCCTTAGAAAGACCAACTTCTTAATCTTGGATGAACCGACCAACCATCTTGACCAAAAAGCAAAAGATGCTTTGTTTGAAGCCATTGAGCGATTTCCAGGCTGTGTTTTATTGGTCTCGCACGAAAAAGATTTCTATGATGGCCTAGTGGATTACGAAATGTATTTCACGAAGCAATAAAGTTAAGCCAAACGGGCAATGGGACGGAAACCGTCAATCCAAAACCAAAGTCGGAATAACGGGGCTTTTCGCCAGTATTCATAGCCGCCGACATCACTATTGAAGATAGCGGCTGTACGACGATAATTCGCATCTAAATCGCTTAAGCCGTCGTGCGCGCGGACAAAGACATCTTGTTGCATTAAATCGTGCGCGTTCGCGAATAACAGCAATCGTTTTTGCAAATCAGCCAAAGAAGCGGCAACGCTTTGGATATCTTTCATCTTCATCGTATCGAGATTTAACCAACGGACTTTGGCCGCGCTTTCGCGAATGGCTTCTTCTTGGTTTAATCCTTGGGTTTCCACCCAGGCAAATAAAGAGAGAAGAATGGCTTTCTTTTCTGAGAATATGACAGCAATGGCTTTGGTTCGCTTTTTCAAACGACTACGGAAAGTGAGCAAAGATTCCAAGCAATAGAAAAAGAAAATCGTGTATAAACTAAGCAAAATGCAAAGGGTATAAAGCAGAATCTGTTGCCATTCCATACGCCATAATCCTAAGAGAGAAAGGAAAGAAAGGCAAAGAGGAAACGCTTTTTCTTCTTGAGTAAGATCTTCTAAGGTCAAGAAGACGGATGGATACCTTAACGACTTTTCTAAGAAAAAGGTATCGCAATAGGGCTAAAATTTGACGCTTGTCTTCCCTTGCTTTAAACTTAACAATAACCATGAAAAAACCGATTGTTGCCATCATGTATGATTTCGATTCCACTTTGGCGAAAAGCGACATGCAGAATTTTGGCTTTATTCCTGCTTTAGGAATGACGCCAGAACAATTTTGGCGCAAAACCTCTGATTTTTGCGAAAAAACCGGCATGGAACGGACATTAGGATATCTTTATGTCATGAAGAAATCTTGCGAAGAAAAAGGCATTCAAATGACGCAAGAGTGGCTTAAAGAACAAGGTAAAGCCATCGAATTTTGGCCCGGCGTCAAAGAATGGTTCACACGAACCAACGATTATGGCAAGGAATTAGGATTAAGAATCGAGCATTATTTAGTTTCTAGCGGCAACAAAGAAATCGTAGAAGGATGCTCCATTGCCAAAGAATTCAAAATCATCTATGGTTGCGAATTTTATTTCGATCCTCATTCAGGCGAAGCTGTTTGGCCTAAATTGGCCATCAATTTCACACAGAAAACCCAATATTTTTATCGCATTTCGAAAGGCGTTTGGGACACCACGGACGACGTTGGTGTCAACGAAAAACGCCCGGATCGGCGCATTCCTTATTCCAATATGGTTTATATTGGCGACGGAATGACGGACATTCCTGCCATGATTGTGGCGAAGAATAGCGGAGGAAAATCCATTGCCGTTTATCCTTCCGGAAACGAAGACAAAGTACAAGGTCTCTTTCAAGATGGCCGGGTGAATTATGTTTGTCCCGCCGATTATCGCCAAGGGAAAGAGCTCGATAAAGTCATGCGTTTGATTTTGCAAGGCATTGCGATTAACGAATCCTTGGCAACGCGCGAAAACACGAATAAGACGGTCGACTGACCGTCTTCTTTTTTGTTACAATTAAGCACGATGGAACGTTCAGAATTATCGCGTATTGCCGTGTTGCTATTAGGCGGAAAAGGAACGCGATTAGGCGAAGAATTGCCTAAGCAATATCGTTTATTTCATCATATTCCGTTGTTTGGATATGCGGCGAAGACGTTATGCCATTCTTCTTTGATCGATGCCGTACTATATGTGGTTCCAGAAGGAGACGAAGCGAAAGTGGAATCTTTCTTAAAAGAAATGTCCTTGCTTCAAAAGCCGTATTGGATTGTTCCTGGCGGTGCTTCCAGAGAAGAAAGTTTAAAGTGCGCGTTGCTTTTCCTTCAAAAACAAGGCATTTCTTCTTCCGCGATCTTGCTTTGCCACGATGCTGCAAGGCCAAATCTAAGCGAGGCGTTGATTGAAAAGAATATCGAAGCGGCAACGAAGTTTGGCGCGGCCGTAACGGCGATTCCTTCCAAAGATTCGTTGGCCGTTTCTTTGGATGGAGAATGCTTAAGCCATTATTTGCCACGGGAAGAAGTGTGGCGATTACAGACGCCCCAAACTTATCGTTTTTCTTTGATTTGGCAAGCGGTTTTCTCCCCTAATACCCGTTTAGAAGACTATACTGATGAAGGGTCGTTATTATTGGCCAAAACCAAAATTGCCCCCGCTTTGGTAAAAGGTGACGAAGCGAATTACAAAGTGACCGATCTTTCCGATTGGGAACGCTTTACGAAAGAACAATGATGAAACACGCGATGGTAGGTGACGTTTTAGAAGGGACGGCGGTAAAGGTATATCCGCGTTACGCCATTTTGCTTTTCGATCATCACGAAACCGGATTGCTTCATATCAGCGAAGTCTCACGGAATTTTGTTCATTCCTTACCCGATATGATTAAAATTGGGAACTTATACAAAGTAAAAGTCATTGCTTATGATGAAGCGACCGGCGCGATGCGCGTATCGTTAAAACGGTTAACAACAGCCGAACGCAATCGCT
Source organism: uncultured Erysipelotrichaceae bacterium (assembly GCA_902791085.1). Classification (GTDB taxonomy): domain Bacteria; phylum Bacillota_I; class Bacilli_A; order RFN20; family CAG-826; genus UBA4951. The sequence continues at coordinate 3,383 of CADAUN010000159.1, forward strand.
CGATTTCGCATGAGCCAGTGCCTAGCGAAGAATGTTCAGCCGTGGCATTAAAAGCCCATTTGCCATCTTGGATCAAAGAAGAAAATCTGCAAGGAGGAAAGCACGATGATCATTGAAACAAAATTAGACCACTTGGTTCATCCGTTTGATTT
>CADAUN010000160.1 GCA_902791085.1 uncultured Erysipelotrichaceae bacterium
ATTATGCTTCTTTACATTATTAAGGCTAGCCCTCTTTGGGTTTTGCCTGTTGTGACTTCGGATGTGATCGATGTCACCACGACAAGACCTGAGGGATATGTAAACCGATTGATTATTGACGGCATCATCTTCTTTGTGTTTTTAGCGCAAAACGTCCCGATGCATTATTGGGAAGCATATGTGCAAGATAATATGCTCCGCAGCACCATCGCGAACTTAAGAAAATCAGCCGTTCGTAAGTTGCAACGTCTTTCTATCACGTATCACCGCGAAATCGAAGGGGGGAAGATTCAATCGAAATTCTTGCGCGACATCGACGGCATTGATACTTATTTTCGAACGATTATGCAAGTCTTACTGCCCAACATCATCGGGCTTTTGGCGTCGGTCGGAATCTCATTATGGAAAAGCCCTATTGTGACGTTATTTTTTGTGGCAATCGTTCCCTTAAATGTTTTGAATGTTTGGTTATTTCGGAAAAAATTTCAAAACGCCTACCGCCAATTCCGGTTTGAAAACGAAGGCATGTCTTCCGCTTTCACGACAATGCTTCAAATGATGACTTTGACCAAGTCACATGGGCTTGAAAATGTAGAATCCGTCCGTTTGCAAAAGCAAATCGATAAGGTTACCGATTCTGGGCTTAAAGTCGATCGTTTCAATGCCTTTTTCGGTTCCTTAAGCTGGGTAATTTCCCAATTGTTAGCAGGATCCTGTCTTTTCTTCTGTGTCTTTCTTTGCCTGAAAGATAAATTAACCATCGGTGAAGTCGTTCTTTTCCAGTCCTTATTTGCATCGATTAACGGCGCTGTTCTTTCTTTGGTGAATTGTTATCCTCAATTAATGGCAGGACGCGAAGCGGTAAATTCCGTTTCCGAACTGATGACAGCCGACGATATGGAATATTCTGGTGGCACAACGTATCTTCCTGCCATTCAGGGGAAAGTGGATTTCGACCATGTGTTTTATCGTTATCCCGATGGACAAGAGGATGTGATTAAAGATTTTGATTTGCACGTCAAGCCAGGAGAATGCATCGCCTTAGTAGGATCTTCTGGTTCGGGAAAATCGACCATCATGAACCTTTTGATTGGTTTGCTTTCGCCGACGGAAGGTGAAATCAAAATCGATGATGTGTCAATGAAAGACATTTCAATGGAACGTTACCGCCACTTTTTATCCGTCGTACCACAAAACTCAATTTTGTTTGATGGAACGATGCGGGAAAACATCACTTACGGGTTGGACAACGTGAGCGAAGAAGAATTAAACCAAGCGGTACATGATGCGGCCATTGATGAGTTCTTGCCAGAATTACCCAAAGGACTAGATACCAAAGTAGGAGAAGGTGGCGATAAGTTATCAGGAGGTCAAAAGCAACGCATTTGCATCGCCCGCGCGTTGATTCGCCAGCCGCGGATCTTGATTCTTGACGAGGCGACGAGCGCGCTAGACAACGTATCGGAATATCACATTCAACAAGCCATCAATCGACTGGTTGCGTCACGCACCACCTTTGTTGTCGCCCACCGCCTTTCCACGATTCGTAATGCCGATCGTATTTTGGTCATGGAAAACGGGTCGGTTGTGGAAGAAGGAAATTACAACGATTTAATGCAGAAAAACGGCAAATTCGCGGAATTGGTTCGTCTTTCCCAAATTTCGCAAAAAGGTTTGGAAAGCGGCGACTTCTCCGTTTCTCTTTCCGCAAATTCTGCAAAGGAGAAATAATGTCTCTTTCGTTTTTCGCCATTCCTTGTTTATCTAAAAGGGCTCGATATGAAAACAAAATACGCACCTTCTTAATTTAGGACAAATCGCCTTAAGTCAGCTTTCAAAAAAAGACAGGCAGATAAAAAATCAGAATGTATGATTTAAGCATCAAAAATTGTTATTGTTATTAGTTCTTATAAATTGTAAAAAAATATTTCTGACTTATTTTATGGATTTATAGAAACAAAAATAATCGATTTTTTATTCGAAATTATGCCGATTATTTTGTTTTCAAATATTTTCGTAGCGATTTCAAACAATTGATTTTACAATTAAGTATCGGAGTTGATGATATGAAAGAGAAACAAAAGAAACCTCACCGCTTCTTATGGTGGCTTTTTGGCTTTGTAAGCGCCATCATCGTAACGGCTGCAACCGTTGCTTTTTTACCGGTGAAATATTATTTCGGCGGGAAGACGGACGGCATGATTGCCGACGACATCGCTAATGGCGGCCTGCTTGATGTTTTGATGCATTACCGCGAATATACCGTCGGCGATTTCCCGGTCGTTGAGTCTCTTATCACCCAAGCGATGAAAGACAATCGTTTAGATGGTTTCTTTAGCATTGATTATTCTTCCTTAAACGATGTTTTACTTACGGATAATGACATCGGATCGAAAGTGAAATCCAGCGTCAAAATAACCGCCAGTCTTCGTTCCATCGGCGACTATATCGGCAAAAGCGATTTGTTAGGCCCATTCTCTTCCTTATCGGTTTTCCAAGATTGGACACCAGTAACGGAAACTCCTGATCCTACTTCTCCTTCGTTCAACGCTTCTTTGTATTATTGGCAAGAAAACGATAAATACACCCGCGCCTTTGATACGGAAGGCAAACCGGTTGCTGGAGTAACCTTAGGCGAAACGCCTTTGGTATACCCTGCTTTAATGGACATTCCTTTGTTAGAGGTTATGCCAGTGGCAAAAGATCGTTTTGGCATGGCAAAAACAATTGATATCGTCAAGGCGGCAGGATTGGGTGACGAAACTTCCATCGCCGGAAAAATCGTGAAAGATCGCAGTTTATCGGACATGGCCTCGTTCTCTGTCGATTCCATTTTGTTAAGTGACATTGTTACGCCCGATGATTCTAACGACTCTTTTTATCGCGTTTTGTTATCGGGTTGTCAACCAGAAGATGGAACAGCCCTCACCAAAGAGACATTGACTATCGGGAACATCAAGAACATGAACATCAACAAGGCCCATCTTGTCGATATTTTGACGGAAACCGAAGAGAACCAAAAAGTCATTCAAATCATCGTTGATGCCACAGGGAAATCAACATACGCCGAAGTGGCAATCGGCGATTTAAATTCCATCGATGTGAATCAAATCAAGTTGTCTGGATTCTTAACGGAAAGCGATAGCAACGAAACCTTGGTTAACTTATTAAAAGAAGCGACTGGCAAAAGCGAATATTCTTCCATCACCATCGGTGATCTCTCCACTGCCGACTTCCAAAAAGTAAAACTATCCTCTTTCCTCAAAGCGACAACCGCCAACCAAAATGCGTTAGATGCCTTTGCGTCAGGATGCGGCAAAGCCTCCTATGAAGAGGCGACCATCGGCGACTTAGATGTGTGGAACGGAGATGCTGTCCGATTAAATTCTTTATTCCCGGAAAGCGAAAACAAGGATCTTTATCCGTTATTGCGTGATTTAAGCGGAAAAGCGACCGGTGACTTATTGGTCGGTGACTTGAAAGGGCTCGATCCCAAGAAGCTCCATC
>CADAUN010000161.1 GCA_902791085.1 uncultured Erysipelotrichaceae bacterium
TGGAAGGATTCGCCTGAAGTCGTAGAAAAACAATTGAGATTCAGGCAATCATTCCAATCTGCACGCCCGATTAAAGGCAAGCCATGAGGTCCAAGATGAGTCACAGTGAAACGATAAGAACGGTCTAAATGTTCCCACAAAGGCACTTCGGATCCCGCTTTACGATCAAACGGAACCGGAATCTCTAAAATAGAGAAATCGCCAGTCTCTTTTAAATAGGCCGCCACAGCGGCAATGAGCCAAAGTGGATCGTCGTTAAAGCCACTGCCAATGTCGCTGTTGCCTTGTTTGGTCAAAGGCTGATATTGATGATAGGTTGAGCCATCTTCTTTTTGAATGGCTGCCAAGTCCAAAATACGTTCTTTTGACTTTTCTGGCATCATGGAGACAAAACCAAGCAAATCTTGGCAAGAATCGCGAAATCCCATTCCCCGTCCTATGCCAGATTCATAATAAGAAGCGCTCCGCGACATAAAAGCGGTCACCATCGATTGGTACGGATTCCAAATGTTTGCCATTCGATCGAGCTTGGGATTGGCGCTATCGACATGGAACACTTGGAGATTCTTTGCCATTGTTTTCTTAAGTTCTTGCCAGGCTGCCTCTACTTTTTCTGGCGTATCGTAAGTGGATATCAACTGCTTCGCTTTTTCCTTGTTGATCACATTCGGAGCAATAAATTTTGGCATTCCTTCGGGAATTTCTACGTAACCAAGTAAAAAAATCAGGGTCTTTTTCTCGTTGGGTTCTAAAGATACATCGATTTGATGCGCGGCAATCGGATGCCAACCGCTGGCAATGCTGTCTTTTAGTTGCCCTTCTTTCACCGCACTAGGGCATTCATATCCTTGGTGCAATCCTAAAAAAGCGGAACGATCCGTTTCAAAATGAGACGTCGGTGAACAAGAAGCATAAAACGCATAATGGTTTCGTCTTTCGCGGAATTCCGTCTTGTGATAAATCACATGATCTTCAACTTCTACTTCCCCCGTCGAGAGATTGCGTTGAAAATTTTCATTATCGTCTAAAGCATTCCAAAGGCACCATTCTTCTTGCGCGAAAAGGGAGAAATGTTTAACGTGTTCAGAACGATTCCATAACACCACTTCTTGGATTTCCACTTCGTCTCCGTTAGGAACGAAAAAGCGAAGCGTCGCATTTAGTTGATTCTTTTCTCCTTGGATGATGGTATAGCCAAGGCCGTGGCGACACTCATAAAAATCGAGTGGCGTTTTGGCGGGGAGAAAAGAAGGACTCCAAATCACTTCGCCTTCTTTGATATAAAAATGACGACCATCCATATCCGTGGGTACATCGTTATAGCGGTAACGGGTCAAACGCCGTAAACGGGCATCGGTGTCAAAAGAATAACCGCCTGCCGTATTTGAAATCAAAGAAAAGAAACGTTCATGGCCGAGATAATTAATCCAAGGTGAGGGGGTGTCGTAGGTCGTAATGACGTATTCTTGTTCTTCATCGTCGAAATGTCCGAATCTCATAAACGGCTCCTTTCAAAACTTGTTTTGAACCAAACAAATCTCGCTTTTTCGCTCTACTAAAACGATTTCGTACTATGGTAATTTTTGGGCAAATAATCCGAAAAAACAAGGCAAAAATTTTCTTTTTACGAAAAAACAACGAAATCATTAGATACCGCCTTAAATTCAGTTTTTATCGCATTGTTAGCGCTTTCATTTTGGCTATTGACAGATTGATTTTCCGAAATTACGCTAAAGGCAGACTTAATCGTTTTCGTGGAGGTAAAACCATGGCAAAGATTTCCGATATTGCCAAACGGACTGGCTATAGTAATGCCACCGTTTCGAAAGCTTTAAATGGATCGCCGGAAATTCCCGAATCCACGGTTGCTACCGTGAAAAAAGTCGCTCGTGAATTAGGATATGTTCCTTCTTCTTTCGCTCGCACGTTAAAAATGCGTCGTTCTTTCAATTTAGGCGTTTTGTTTGTCGACCAAACCAATGCTGGTTTACGGCATGAATACTTTTCATCCATCCTTGAAGCGGCCAAAGTCGAAGCGGAAAAACGCGGCTACGATCTTACTTTCATGAGCCACACCAATTATGGCGGTTTGAAGATGAGTTATCTTCAGCATGCGAAAAGCCGCGGAATGGATGGCATCTTAATCGTTTCGGCGAACTTCTTAGATCCTGCCGTTGAAGAATTGGCCCAATCGGGATTGCCAGTCGTCACCATTGATTACGTCTATAACGGATGCACTGCCATCATGTCCGACAACGAGAACGGAATGAATTCCCTTTTTGAGGCCGCTTATGCGCTTGGACATCGAAAAATCGCCTTTATTCACGGAGAAGAAACCGATGTAACGAAACGGCGAATCGCCGGATTCTTGCAAGCCGCCAAAGCGCATGGGCTTTCTTTGCCTTCCGCTTATCTTGGCGAAGCCTATTATCATCGTCCCGAAACGGTCATGGCAGCGTTAGAACCCATCCTTCGTTTGCCTGATCCCCCTACTTGTGTCTTCTTTCCAGACGATATTTCAGCCATCACTTTTTTGGCAAGGCAAACGCAAGAAGCAAAACGAATTCATCCTCTTAGTTTTGCCGGTTATGACGGCATCGATTTAACCAAAATGATTCATCCGATGCTCTCCACTTATGTCCAAAACAGCGAAGAAATCGGCACCATTGCCATCGACAAATTGATTAACCGAATCGAAGATCCACGTCTCTTTGTCCCTGAAGTCGTCAAAGTCAAAGGGCATCTTCAATCGGGGGACACCATACAAAAAAGATAAATAAACGATGCTTATCCATCGTTATGCAAATATTGAAAGGAGGGATAAAACCAATGAAAAAATCAATGTTTGCCACCATCCTTGCCGCCGCCGGTCTCGTTTCGCTAGCCAGTTGCGGAAACAATGACTGCCCTGCGGAGCAAAAACCAGTCGGCGAAGCAGAAGGAAAAGTGCTTAACGTCATGTGCTGGAATAACGAATTCCAGCAACGCTTCGAAAGCTTCTACCCTGATTTTGTCGGGCAGAAAAAAGAAGGATCCATCACCTATGACATGCTTCGTGACGGAACCAAAGTCCGTTTCATCATCGAGCCAAACGACAACAATAACTACCAAAATAAGCTCGATGCCGCTTTAAAAGCGCAAGAAAGCACTGCAGCCGACGAAAAAATCGACATGTTCTTGATTGAAGCAGACTACGCCACCAAATATACCAAATCCGATTACACTTTGGATTTGAAAGCAGACATCGGATTAACGGATGCCGATTTAGCAGAACAATATCAATACACCAAAGACATCGTCACAGTGGATGGAAAGCTCAAAGCCACCTCTTGGCAAGCGACGCCTGGGCTATTTGCTTATCGCCGCGATTTGGCGCAACAGGTGCTCGGCGTATCGGAACCAGCCGACGTTCAAAAAGAATTGTCTGATTGGACGAAGTTCAATGCCGTCGCAAAGAAAGCCCACGAGAAAGGCAT
>CADAUN010000162.1 GCA_902791085.1 uncultured Erysipelotrichaceae bacterium
ATACCGCGAGGTTTCTTTTCCCAACTTTGTTTGCCAGAGAGCCGGGTAAGATCTTGATTGTCTTCATAGACTCTTACGACCAATAAATTGTCTTTCTCTTGCAAAAACGAGCTGATTTCATAGGCAAACGCATCATAAGCGCCGACATGCCGCCCTAAATAATGCCCATTTAAATAAACGTCAGACACATAATCAACCCGTTCCAAATGGAGCAATACCAATTTTGGATAATGAGGGGCATCAAAACGTTTATAGTACCAAAGCACTCGATGTTGTTTTTTCTCATGGATTTTAGACGCAGGGGTCTCGTAGCTGAATGGTACTTGAATGGATTTGGCTTTTTGAATTGGTTCTTCATTTTGATAATGAAGCGCGAATCCTTCGATATCGTCATCGAAGACCAAGTCCCATGGTCCATTTAAGACGAGATAGTCAGGACGATAGAAGAAAGGATTTGGATGACCGGGGTGATAACTAACGACATTTCGACGCATCATGATTTCCTCCAAAAATAAAAAGAAAAGAGGGCAAAGCCTCTTCAAGCGAATACAATAGATAACAAAACCAGGCGTTTATTTCGGATTTTGTCTTTTTTCATGCCTTAATTATAACGAGTTTCGAAGGGACACCAAGCAAAAATCGTGTCATCGGCTGTATAATGAATTTATGCTGAAACGCCTGATCGTCAACAATCTTGCCATTTTAGAAAATATCGATATCCCATTTCAAAATGGTTTTACCGTTTTAACGGGGGAAACAGGTGCTGGCAAAAGTCTTATTATCGATTCGTTGTCGTTATTATTGGGTGCTCGCGCCTCTAACGAATTAATTCGTCAAGGGGAAGAAAAGGCATCGTTAAAAGGGGTTTTTGACATTACCAATCCGCGTCTAGAGGCTTTCTTACGGGAAAAAGACATTCCTTTTGAAGATCGTCAGTTAATCATTGAACGTGTGCTTAGCAAAACCAAAAGCAGTATCAAAGCAAACGGAGTTGCTATTTCTTTGACGGATTTAGGCATCATCGCGCCTTTTTTAGCGAACATTCATAGCCAATTCGACTTTACCAAAATCCTGAATCCTGAAAATTATCTGGAAATGATTGATGGTTATTCTTCCTCGTTGGTCCTTCCTTATCGCCAAGCTTATACGGAAGCATTGACTCGTTATCGTCAGCAAAAAGCCGATTACGAGACGTGGCTCGAAAAGAAAGAGAAACTAGATGCCTCGCGTGACCTTTACGAATTTCAATATCAAGAACTTCGCGCCGCCCATTTGCAAGAAGGGGAAGAAGAAGCCATTGCTGAACAATTATCTTTGTTAAGGAATCGCGATAAGATTTTCGCTTTGACCCAAGAAGCGGATGGGATTTTACATGGTGATTTTTTGGATCAATATTACCAACTCAATGAAGACTTGGCGAAATTGGCTCGTTACCAACCCCAATATCAAGAGTTGCATGATGAGCTTGATAGCAAATATTACGAAGTGACGGATTTGTGCGAAACCTTAAAAGAGAAATTCCGTCATTTCGATTATGATCCAGGTCAACTCGATGAATTGGAAGAACGGGATTCGGATTTGGCAGCATTGAAACGGAAATACCATCGAAGCATTGCAGAATTAATCGCTTACCAAAAAGAATTGGATGGCCTTTTAGGAGAAAAATCCTCTTTTGACGATACGTTGCAAGAAAAGAAACAAGCTGCCGACGAAGCATTCCATCTTGCTTATCAAAAAGGCGTTGAACTTCATCAGGTACGGGAACGGGTGGCAAAGACCATCGAAAAAGAAGTGATGCGTTCGTTGAAAGATTTGTTGTTGGAAGCTCGTTTCTCCGTTGTCTTTAATCCTTTGACGGAAAATGAATCTGTCTTGCGAGAGAACGGGATCGATGTGGTGGATTTCTTTATTGAAACCAATGTAGGGGAAGGCATGAAAAGCCTTTCTAAGGTCGTCTCGGGTGGCGAAGCTTCGCGAATTATGCTGGCCTTTAAATCTATTTTCTTACAAGCCAATCGGATTCCTACCGTTGTCTTCGATGAAATCGACACTGGCATTTCGGGAAGAAGTGCAGAAGCTGTCGCTAAGAAGATCAAAGAGATCTCATTGTCGACCCAAGTGATTGCAATCACGCATCTTCCTCAGGTTGCTGCTTTGGCAGACCATGCGATTTTGATTCACAAAGAAGTGCGGGGAAATCGCACTTATTCGCGGCTTAAAGAATTGAATCTTGATGAAAAAATCGAGCAAGTTGCCTATCTGATTTCTGGCGGGAAAATTACCGAAAAGCAACGCGAATACGCGAAAGAATTGGTGTTGGATCAACAACTCTAGCATTTTGATTTTTTCTAGACATCAGCCGGTTATCTCCACATTATTTGTGAATCAAGGCGCATATATCGGCGTCATCACCATTTTGATAAGTTCTATTCTTTTGGTGACGTTGGTGGGCACTTTGACCTCAAATTGGAAAATTATCTTCATGCAAGGGACATTGGCATTATCCGTGGTCTATTATTTCGTTGCTTAACGTTTCTTTCTTTTGACGATAGAATGTCCCTCAAGAAGGAAAATTCTTATGACCGAAAAAGAACGCATGTTACAAGGGATGATTTATGATCCTAACGATCCGGAATTGCTTGCTTTGCGCCGTCAAGCCCATAAACTTTGTCATCAGTTTAATCAATGTATCGACGAAGAAGATTCTAGACGGGATGAAATCCAACGAATCCTCTTTCCTAAGGCCGTCCGTTTGACTTTAACGGGACCGATTTTCTTTGATTACGGGGTTTTCACTCATTTCGGAAAAGATTGCTATGCGAACTTTAATTTGACGGTGCTTGATGTTTGCCCCGTTGACATTGGCGATCGGGTATATATGGGTCCAAACGTTTCTTTGGTGACTCCGTTACATCCTTATCTCCCGAAGGAACGCGGACCTTATTTTTCGCCCAAAGGATATGCCACGGATATGGAATATGGCAAACCGATCGTCATTGAAAACGATTGTTGGATTGCTTCTAATGTCACCGTTTGTGGTGGAGTCCGGATTGGAGAAGGATCGGTGATAGGGGCCGCTTCTGTGGTCACCCGTGATATTCCACCTCATAGCTTAGCAGCAGGAAATCCTGCGCGTGTCATCCGTTCTATCACGCCAAACGACTCCGTATTCTTGAAAAAAGACCTTTGGGAAGATGAAGAAGATATCGAAAGCCATCGTCACTCCCTTCCGAAATAAAAGCATATGACAGGCAAACCTTCACCATTCGTTTTATTCTTAATACGAAAGAAGGTTATTTATGGCATCGATTTATGATTTTACCGTCAAAAACGCGGACGGCAGCGACTTCTCTTTAAAGGATTACGAAGGGTGTGAATTCTTAAACTAAATTCCGTTTTTCCTCAAAATCCTGCTTTTAGTCTGAGAACAGTATAATTTCCATGTCCTGCTGTCCAAAAA
>CADAUN010000163.1 GCA_902791085.1 uncultured Erysipelotrichaceae bacterium
GGGATTATTATCGCAACGTGGAAAATATCACCATTCAATCCGGCATCCATAGTGCGGAAGGTGGCGGATCGGGCCTTCTTGGCTTAGATGGCGAATTCCTAGAATCATTGTTGCTTGTTTCTGCGATTCCTTTCGGCTTCTTTGGACTTAAATCACAAGACAACACTCTTTCGTTCACTCCAAAGCTCCCTTCTTCTTTGACCTATTGGAAAATGGAGAATTTGCTCTTCCATCAAGTCCGTTACGATTGCACGATTCTTCCGCATGGGCTACAAATTGATTCCGTGTGCGGCAATACTAGAGGCTTAACTTTAGAAGCAAGGTTAGCAAAACCAGAAGGCAACTTTACGGTCTATGTGAACGGAAAGGCGACGAATGATTATCAAGTCGTCGATCAGGAAATTGTTTTGTCCGTTCCTTTCCATTCCGCCACCATTCTCGCGATTTGATATCAAAAAAAATAACGATGTTGTTTCAAAAATTGTCATCTGACATCCTCTTGTATTGAAAGCGCTTTCCTTCTTTTTTAACATAAATTCAGAATAGCGATAAGGAGATTAATCATTATGAAAAAGAATCTTTTGATTCTATCGGCCTCATTGTTACTGGCATTAAGCGGATGCGCGCCAGAAACACAAGGAAATTCCTCGATTATTCCGCCTAAATCCTCTTCCCCGACAGTAGTAAGCACGTCGTCGGAACCGAAGGCGAAATACACCGTCACATTTAATTCCGACGGAGGAAGCCCAGTCGATGCCCAAGTGGTGGAAGAAGGAGAAAAGGCAACAAAGCCTTCTGACCCCACCAAAGCGGAGACGGAGAAAGAAATCTATTCTTTCGAAGGCTGGTACGCAGGGGAAGCAGCTTATGATTTCGACCAACCGGTCACTAGCAACCTCACCTTGGTCGCCCATTGGAAGATCACTCATAAATATGTCGTTACCTTTGATACCAACGGGGGAAGCGAAGTCACCCCGCAGGTGGTGAAAGAAGGGGAGAAAGCGACAAAGCCTTCTGACCCAACCAAAGAGGAGACGGACGATGCCGCTTATGCTTTCGCCGGTTGGTATTCAGGCGAGACGGAATACGACTTCAATAGCGCGGTCACGCAAGACCTTACTTTAATCGCTCATTGGACAACATTGACGAAATATGTGGTCACTTTCAATTCTGATGGAGGAAGCGAAGTCGCCTCTCAGCGTATCGTTTCTGGCCAAAAGGCAAGCGAGCCAGAAGATCCCACCAAAGAGGAGACGGACGACGCCGTTTACGCTTTCGCTGGCTGGTATTTAGGAGATAGCAAATATGATTTCTCTAGTGCCGTGACTGCAAATATTACCTTAACGGCACATTGGAACATTACTGCCAAATATGTCGTCACCTTTGATTCCGTTGGGGGAAGCGAAGTCACCTCTCAGGTGGTGAAAGAAGGGGAGAAAGCGACAAAGCCTTCAGATCCCACCAAAGCAGAGACGGATCAACAAGTTTACGTTTTCGCTGGCTGGTATTTAGGAGATAACAAATACGATTTCTCTAGTGCCGTGACTGCAGATATTACTTTAACGGCACGTTGGGACAGCAATGCAAAATATGAGCATATTCTAAGTGTTGTTCCGACCGATACTCGTCCTGGCGTGAAGGAAAGCTATGTCAATTTGTTGACAAACGAGATTGTTTTCACGGCCCCAGTAGGGAACAAGATTATTGACAAAACCTTAACGGACAGCGAATTGGCTGCCTTACCTAAGACGAATTCAAATTATATTGCCCCAGGTGATTTCGATTCTTGGCTTTATCAAAGCGATAATTTTGCGAAGAATTTAATTGCCGGAGGAAAAGTTTCTGCCTTAACGGCAAATGCCAGTGAAAAAGCGATGCATTTCCATTGCGGCGAAGCAAATGATAATTCTACCTTCCAGCTCACCAATCGTTTGTTAAAGACGGCAAATGATCTTGGATATAAATATCTTAATTTCACCGTCAAAGCTACTCATGTAGATCCTACCAAAGTGACCAATTATTATGCCATCTCTAGCCTAGGAAATTCGACTGTTAAAAATTTTTGGCAAACCAACCATTCCGAGTATCAAGTTCCTCTAAATAAAGGAGTCACCTTCACTCTTCCTTTGGCGCCTTATAACGGTTTCAAAGGCGATGACGCGAATGATTTTGCGCAATTTAATCTTCGAACGATGGACGCCCCCGAGGATAACAAAGCGGAGTCAAATGTTATTCTATCGGATATTCGTTTCTTAAAAGAAGATTATTCGTCTTTCGTACATACCCAAATCAATCTGTCATCTGCCTTATATCACATTAAAGAGGATGGAACCGTCCGCAATGCGACATTCTATTACAACGAAACAACTGCCGGCGGATTTGCTTCCGCAACTGGCTTTACACCTGCTTATACGCAATTTTTAATCGATAAAGGATTCAAAGACGCATCAGCAACGATTTCTTGCACGCTAGATGTCGATCATGGTGATTCCACTAGGTTTTATAGTACAAAAGCCGGAGGAATGAAATACGATATTCCTACTGGTGCGCAAAGCTATTCCTTGGAACCTGATAATTACCTTTATTGTGGCATTCCTCATGCCGAAGCCAAAGGTCAGCAGGGCGGCACCATTCAAATTTCTCTTACCCTCAGAGATTATCTTTTAGGAAGTTTGAAAGAACGCCTTTATAACAATGACACGGCGAATTCGCCTTACGGCATCGACGCAGAAGAGACAGCGACGGCAACGGGTGGCAGTTTTGTTCCTGAGGGTGCTGGTCCAGAAAGTGGCGGCGTCGGGGACACGAAAATGAGCGAAGGCGCTGGAATCATCGTCATTAGGGATGGCAAAGCTTCTTCACATGGAGCAAAGTTCTTTGCATACCATCTTAATGTTGCCAATTACGTCACACCAAAAGATGGCGACTTTGTGATCTTTAAGAAAGGGGTTTATGAGGATGATCCAACCAATAAATATAATATTTTTCGTAAATTAACTCTTGGCGCGGACCTTTATTACAAATATTCTGCTACTCATGGTGCGTTCCTTGTTGCCACATTGGCAGAAGCGCAAGCGGCAGGATACGTTGTTTCTTAATTTCGTTCTTTCCTTTCGATGAGGCGGCTAGTTTCTCTAGCCGTCTTTTTTCAATGAAATCCATTCGAAAAAAGATAAAGAAAACACGATATATTTAAAAAATCGTATTCTTTAAAATCCATATTCTTGTTTTCTTTTACCAAAAAGCAAGCGAGAACGAAATGGGACAGATATCAAGAACATAATTAGAGGGTGTCTAACATCATTGCGAAAGAGCCAATAGGTAAGCGTAAAAGATTTCCACAATCGACTTCCCGAGCGGATTTCCGAATAATCTAGCCAGGAGGTTCGAACGTGTTTTGCAACAAATATTTAGAGGAATTCAAAATCGACCTGGTGAAGCAATACTTCAGCGGCC
>CADAUN010000164.1 GCA_902791085.1 uncultured Erysipelotrichaceae bacterium
CGAAGACACAAGAAACACTGGCTTGTTATTACAGCATTTCTCTCTTCATATTCCTCTTATTTCCTGTCACGAACACAACGAAGAAACGGCTGCAGATCAAATTCTTTCCTTATTGAAAGACGGCAAAAAAGTGGCCTACGCTTCTGATGCCGGTTATCCAGTGATTTCCGATCCTGGCGCACGTTTGGCTAAACGCGCCTTAGACGCCGGTTATAAAATATCCGTCATTAATGGGCCAAGTGCTTGCTTATGCGCATTGGTAGGCTCTGGATTGCCTGCCAATCATTTCTATTTTTATGGGTTTTTGGACAGCAAACCTTCTGCTCGCAAAAAAGAGCTTTCCGCTCTTGCTTCTTTCCCTGACACGATGATTTTCTATGAGGCGCCCCATCGAATTCATAACACTTTAAGCGATATGGCAATTGCCTTTGGAGAAGACCGAGCAGCGACTTTGTGCCGCGAACTGACTAAGACCCACGAAGAATATCTTCGCGCCACCTTAGGTGAATTAGCCAAAATCGATGCTGATACTTTATTAGGAGAAATGGTCATTGTGGTTGCGGGTTGTCCCAAAAAAGAAACAGAAATCACAGATGAAGAAATCATTGATTCCCTTCAAGACGCGCTAATCCAATCCCCTTCTAAAGAAGCCATTAAGAAGGTTTCTCAAACGCTAAATATTCCAAAAAACCGTGTCTATGCCCTTTATTTGAAATGCATCAAGAAAGAAGAGAGAAAATAAGCATTACGCTACTCTCTTTTTCTTTTCTTGATGAAGCGAATAGAGAAATCTACCAATGGTATAAGTTGCTAAACCGATGACGGCTAAGGATGCCATCGCTGCCCCTTCACGAAGATAAGGGGTTTGATATTTCATTTCGTAATGAACTTCACCTGCCGGAGCAAGGAATCCAACAAAGCCACCATCTAATTTAAACGTCGGGCAAATGGTGGCTTCACCATTTTCTTTTGTCGCATAAACGTGCCATCCGGCATCGTATCCTAGCGTTGTTACGACCAATCGAGGATTGGTGAAATGCGAATCAAAGGTGGCTTTGTCGGTCGAATAATGACAATTTGTAACGCCATTTCCTTGTGCCGCATAATCATAGAAGGCTTCATATTCTTTTCTTGAACCAACCGCAAGTGAGAAAGAAGGAATATAGGCGACTTCCTCGGGTCCATAATCGGAGCTTTTGGCATTGAAACAAATAGCCTTGACCTTTCCTACAGGATAAAAGCCAAAAACGTCGGCGCTAGTAGCGCCACCGATACGATGTGACCGGTAGGACTCCAGCGTCTCATAATCATAAGCGGTCACTTGATTAAAGTGCGTTTCCCCTGTGACTTCGTCAATGACGTCTGAAATCATATAAATCCGCGTTTTATAACGCGTTGAGGAAGAAATGTTATAACGAATGGCAAAATAAGCGCCAGTCTCGTCATCATTAAAATAGGTTTTTCCAGAAGGGGTGTAAACAACGGTTTGGGTGTCCGGAACATAGGTGCCGTTAGAATTCACATTGGTTTGTTTCACCAAAGGATTTGAATCGGTAAAGAAATAAGCAGGACCGCCACGATAAGAAGTTCCATCTCCCTTTGCTAATTCGGGGCCTAAGAAGTTATAGGGATGAGAATAAAGGCGACGCGTCAAAGTCACATTCTTTAATAAGGAGGCAGTTTCAGGCGCAGTTTCGGCATTTAAGCGATTGCCATTACGATCATAAACGCCTAAAGAAAGAAGCCGTTCTACGTCCTCATCCAAAACAATGGCTCCTGAACCATAAACTTCTTCGTTGCGATTGATTTCTGCAAATTCGCGTAACGCATCATATCCCACATGATAAAAGCGATCTTCTTGTGTGTTCCCACTTCCCCTTCCGGCAGCATAAATATGATCGATCGCATGGGCAAAGAAATCATCTGTCACCAAAGAAGAACGATAAACGCGAACCCGTTCGTTGTTTTCTCCCGTCACAGGAAGAGAATTCCAAGGAACATTGTCGGAACGAATATATTTCCCGATGCTTGGATCGATATTATTCCCCTCCCAAAGAGAATAGCCTTCATTCAGGATGCCATAATATTTGATGTTTAAAGCAGCGTCTGCACCAATCCGCTTATTGCCATAATAAGCAGCCCATGATTTGTTGTAATACGTTTCACCATAGGCGACTCCGCTATATTCGCGACGATTAAAACGAGAATATAAGGCAAGCTGATTGACATCATAATTGAACAAAGAATGGAAATTGCTGGTTCCATTATAGCGAAAGACTTCTTGTGCGTTTAACTCGGGCTGCCCTTCTACAAAAGCGCGATAATAGGTATTTCCATCGAAAGAATCGATATGGTCAAAAGCCGTTTTTGTGGCTTCGCGATACGTAACGCCGCCATTCCAATAGGAATAAGACCAAGTGCCCATATAAGCGAAAGAAACATTGCCCCACAAGATGGTTTCGCAAGCAATAATGCCACCCATAATTTTTGGCAAAATGTCCTTGTGCCGAAAGAAGAGATAAAGGCAACTAACGACTAAATCCATCACCAATTGATAGATGACAATCCACAATGTCGAATGACCGCGAACGACAGAAGGAACTTGATAGGTGGTGCACCAATAAGTGGTTAAAGAAGGCTCAAATTTCTTATCCTTGATGACCACCAAGCAAAGAATCCAAGTTAATGTGGCTAAGAATAAAGACAAGGCGGCCCCGCTAAAAGGAATCCATTTCGGTTCTTCTTTCAAACGATCGAATTCTTGGAAGGCATAATAAATGATAATCGGCATCAAAACGATGTACCAACGGCCATATCCATCGCCGGTAAAAGCATAGAAGAAATAATAGGCAAAATCCGTAAACACAAAATATCCCAAGAATACAAAAGCTAAAATGTGAGAGACCTTTTTGCGACGGCAAGAAGAAAGGAAGGCAATCCAAAACAAAATCACCGTCGGTGTGTAAGTGAATAAGGAAGCAACCCAGGCATCATATTGAATGCCACCCGAACCGTTTGAACCACTAGCAATCGGTAAAGCCAAATAGCCATAGGTGGGATAGAAAAATCCAATTAACCCCTGCAATTCCCTTGCAGGATGCTGCCCCACCAATTCAAAAAGTCGTTTGAATAACGTTGAAAAATCTAACGTTTTTACCGCGTTTTCTAAAGAATGCAAATAAGCGGCACCGATGGAAACCGTCCGCCCGGAAAGAGAAGACTCGCGTAAAGAAGGGAACAATGTCCATGCGCAAAGCATAATGCCAGCAGCAAAAGCACCAATGCCCACTAATATCACCCCTAGATTTTCTTTCCAAGAACGATTTCGAATGGTCCAGAAGTAACGCCATAAAGCATATAAAACGCCAAAGATGCAAAGCACGACCAAAAAGAAGAAAGAGACCAAACCCAT
>CADAUN010000165.1 GCA_902791085.1 uncultured Erysipelotrichaceae bacterium
GCAAATGGTAGTATTCTTTTCTTCATGAAATTTCTCCTTTTCAGTAAAGCCTTACCTATATTAAATGAACGCGTTCATAAAAGCAATATGGAACTTTTCATTCCTCTATGGTTGCCATTTTTGCCAAACGCGGTTTAATAAACATATGCCAAAAATCCTTACTAATTCTGAAAAGAAATTATTAGAAGCCGCGCGGAACATCATCAAAACCAATGGAGTTGATGACTTGTCAATGAAACGCCTTGCTCAAAAAACCGATATGGCAGTCGGAACGATTTATAACTATTTTCCTGACAAAAATGCGATTTTAATCCGTTTAGTGGTCGAAGAATGGCATAATCTAGAAACGCATTTATTGGCTTCTTTTGATTCGTTATCTTCCTTTTCGGACGGAATCCATCTTCTTTATGACGAATTCAATGGATTCTCACAAAAATTACAACCTTTGTTTTCTTCTTTCACGAGCCATGGGAATGCCACTTATTACGCTTCCTATAGTAGTTTCATTGAAGAAGGAGCGAAATTATTAAAAGCTTTAGCAGAACATTTCTCTCTGACTTATCCCGAAGCCCATTATCCCATGGCTGCCGCAATGTTTTCTTATGCCATCCATTATCCCAATACTCCATATGAAGAAATACAGGCAGCCATTTTAAGAATTCTTTAATTGTTCTCGCAAACAAAAAGCGGCAACGAAACGTTGCCGCTAGAACCCAATGCCTTCTTAGACGACCTCAATGGAACGAATCTCGCATTGCTGTCCAGAAACCAAATAAGTATCTTCCCCACCACAAAGAGGGCATTTACGCCCTGTTTTGGTTGTCGGATAGGATTTTTTGCAAGTTCGGCAATAAGAGATTGCTTCCACGACGACAATGTTTAATTTGCATTCTTGAAGGTAGGTTGTTTTTTTCTTGGCCCATTCGAAGCATTCTTCGAAATAGGAAGGAATAATCGTGGAAACTTCGCCTACCTCCAAAGTAATGGAAAGCACTTTTTTGGCTTGGTTTTGCTTTGCTGCCTCCTCAACTTCGTCAATCATTGAGAAGACGATACCCAATTCATGCATCAGTCAATCGGAAGGGCGTTTCCGGTATGTGGCGCTTGCTTTCGCGTGGCCTTACTCGCCTTTTTATAAGCGCGTTTCTTTGCCCGCATCATCTTGGCCTCTTTTGAGCCAGAATGGGCGATGATCTTGAAGGAACGCTTGATAGAATAACCAAGCAATGGTCCTACCTTGTCTTCGGCAAAACGCATATTGGTGGCTTTCGGATGATCGCGGAAGAGATGGATGGCGTCGAATTGGCAACGTGTTGTGCAAATGCCGCACCCAATGCATTTATGAGGATCAACCACTGAAGCACCGCACGAAAGGCAACGGGCCGTTTCAATCTTTACTTGCTCTTCTGTCAAAGTCAAATGGGCATCACGGAAGGAATGCTTCTCATCAATGGAAGGATCCATTCCTTCTTCTTGACGACCGGCATGATCGTAATCCGGAAGCATGATGTCTTCTTTATTTAATGGAGTGAAGGAATGACGATTGAAGGCGATACGAGGATTGGCCGCTTGTGCATGACGATGCAAAGCATCGGCAGCATAATGGCCTTCGGCAATGGCATCAATGACAAATTTAGGTCCAGTAAAGACGTCGCCACCGACGAAAATATCAGGATCGGCAGTTTGATAAGTCAATTTATCGGCGATGGGGTAATTGCCATGCCAGAAAGTGACGCCGCTTCCTTTTAAGAGATCTCCCCATTCAATGGCTTGACCAATGGCAAAGACAATTTTGTCCGCCGGGAATTCAATGGTGTCGTTCTCGTCATAAAGCGGGGAGAAACGCTTGGTTTCAGGATCGATCGTGCGTAAGCACTTCTTCATGACGATGCCGGTGACGTGCCCTTTCTCGTCCACTTTGATTTCTTTCGGGCCATAGGAAGGATGGATTTCAATACCATCCGCTAAGGTTTCGGCAATTTCGTCGCGAGAAGCAGGCATGGTATCACGCGATTCCAAGCAAACCATCTTGACGGATTTGGCGCCTAAACGAATGGCGCTACGCGCACAGTCAACGGCAACGTTGCCTCCGCCTACCACTAAGACATTGCCTTCGAATTTCTCTTCTTGATGCTCGTAGGCATGACGGAGATAATCCACGGCAACGATGGTGCCTTCTGCATTGTCGTTTGGCACATTCGGACGACGGCCGCCTTGGCAACCGATGGCAATGTAGAATGCTTTATATCCTTGCTCTTTTAATTCGGGGATGGTGATGTCTTTTCCGACTTCAACGCCACACTTAATCTCAACGCCAAGTTCTTGGATGATTTCAATCTCAGCATCGATGACATCTTTCTCTAATTTATAGGTAGGAATGCCATAACGAAGCATGCCGCCCGGCTTTTCTTGTTTTTCAAATACCGTCGGGTGATAGCCTAATAAAGCGAGGTAATAAGCGCAGCTTAAGCCAGCAGGTCCAGCCCCAATGATGGCAATCTTTTGAGGGAAAGAGCCATAGATTGATGGAACCACTTTTTCGGGAACATAACGGCTTTCTGCATGTAAATCGCGTTCTGCGACGAATTTCTTAACGGCATCAATGGCAACCGCTTTGTCGACGGTGCCACGGGTGCAAGCTTCTTCGCAACGTTTGTTGCAAACTCTGCCACAAACGGCAGGGAACGGATTCATTTTCTTAATTAACGCCAAAGCTTCGGTATATTTGCCTTCATGAGCTTTCTTTAAATAAGCTTGTACAGGAACGTGAGCTGGGCAAGCGGCTTTGCAAGGCGCCGTTCCGCTTTGATAAGTGTCGCTTAAGCGCATGGTGTCACGATAATTTTCATCCCACGCATATTTTCCCCATGGCAAATTATCCGGAAGCGGCGCTTGCGGATAAGTAACGGCTTTGCCATCTTTGTGGCAAAGTTTTTGCCCGAGTTTCACGGCTCCTGCTGGGCAAGATTCCACACAAAGACCGCAGGCAACGCAATTCTTGGGATCCACTTTTGCGGTGTAGGCAGAACGAGACAAGTTCGGCGTATTGAACAACATGGAGGTACGAAGCGCGTGGCAAACTTTGACGTCGCAATTGCAAATATCAAAAATATGTTCGGAACCATCAATGTTGGTAATTTGATGAACAAAGCCATTGTCTTCGGCTTTTTTCATGATTTCTAACGCTTGCTCTTTGGTAATGTAGTGCGCACGATGAGTTTCTACGCTATAATCCGCCATATCGCCCAATTGAATGCACCAGTCGTTAGGATCATCCGCACAATTGGTTCCTAATTTGGTAGCGCTATAACGGCAAGAACAAATACCAGCCGAAAGATGGCCATCGTATTTTTCTAGCCAGTGGGAAATACGTTCTAAATCCACCGATTCATTTCGGAA
>CADAUN010000166.1 GCA_902791085.1 uncultured Erysipelotrichaceae bacterium
GCTCATTTCGACTCACGATGCAGTCAGATATAGGAGCGTGATTGCCAAAAACCCCGATGAACACGAGACTAGGTAGCCCTTACGTGCAAATCAGTACTTTTTGATTTTATAACGTTAAAGTTCCGTTTTGACAAACGATTTGGGTTAAGGACGTTCCTTCGTTCCAACCTTCTTCTTTGGTTAGGGCGGACCAAGTTTCTTTCGAACCGGAAAAATATATCGTGGTCAATTTGGCATCGTCTTGAAACAGATTCTTTGGCAAAGAAAGAAGCGAAGAAGGAAAAGAGACGCTTTCGAGACTGGTGCAATGAGAGAAGGCGCCTTCTCCTAAGGAACGTAACGAGGTTTTGCTGAAATCGAGAACGGTGAGAGAAATATCATTCGTGAAGGCATAAGCGCCTAAGGTAGACAAAGAAGAGGCAAAGGTAACAGAAGACAAGGCGGGATTGTCACTTAATGCATAATCTTGCAAGGATTGTAGGTTGCTTTGATTGGTATTTGTTTCCGAAGAAAAATGGATTTCTTTTAAGGATGACAATCCCGAAAAAGAAGAAGCGGCGACTTCGGTATATAACGTGGGAAGATAAATGCCTTCGATTCCGGAAGCATCTCCGGTGAACGAAGAATGGACTCGAAGAGCGGTTTTTTGATCGTTGCTTTTTGGAAATACCAAATAAGCGTCTTCTTTCTCCACGGCGATGTTAGTTAGTAGACCCGAATCATTGGGAGAAAAAGTGTAAATAGAAGTATCTTTTCGGAATTGACGATTGGTGTCATAACTTCCGCTTGGCGATTGGTTCCAACCATAAGCAAATTGACTTGGAGCGCGGGCGGATACACGATTTTGGAGAAACACGGCACCTAAAACTGCAGTTACAATGGTTCCGGTTAAAACCAAGGAAATTGCGCCGACAATCCAATAAGTGCGATGTCGCATCTTGATTTGCAAGAGCGGATTTTTCGGATCGTGCGGATCGAGCGACTCCGCTGAGATTACTTTCGTTTTGTTTTCCATGACTTATCTATTTTAATCGAAGAACATCTCTTTGCACATTCCTATGGTTAGCGTTTTTTCTTACGCGCGTTTCGGCTATAATTTCCCCGATGGACCAAGCATTTAAACTAACGAAAAAATTGGATCATATTGCCTTTATTATGGATGGGAATGGCCGCTGGGCAAAAATGCGGGGATTACCCCGTTATTTAGGCCATAAAGAAGCCTGCAATCGCATTATCGAAGTCTTCAATGTTTGTCGCGAATTTCATATTCGTTATCTTTCTTTTTATGCTTTTTCCACAGAGAATTGGAATCGCCCTCAAGAAGAGATTGATCATCTGATGGATTATTTAGAGCTCTTTTTCCAAAGAGAAATCGATTATTTGGATTCGGTTGGGGCTCGTATTCTCGTGTCGGGTGACTTGTCACGTATCCGCGAAAAAACGAGAAAAGTCTGTTTGAACGCGATGGAACGCACGGAACATAATTCTTCTTGTTATTTAAATGTCTGTCTGAATTATGGGGGGAGAGATGAAATCGTTCGCGCGGCAAAAAAGATTGCAACAGATTATCAAAAAGGGCTATTATCGCTAAATGATTTGAACGAGACTTCTTTCCGCCGTTATCTTTGGCAACCGTTGCTTCCGGACGTGGATTTGATGATTCGCACTTCTGGGGAAGAAAGACTCTCAAATTTTATGTTATACGAAAACGCCTATGCCGAATTCGTGTTTACTCCGGTGAAATGGCCTGACTTTAAACGCGATGCGTTGATTGATTGCTTAAAAGAATATCAAGAACGTAATCGCCGTTTTGGAGGACTTCAAAATGAATCGTAATGGCTTGGTAAATATGCCACCAGCGGGATTCAAAGCTTCGCTCCGATCCCGCGTGATCGTGGCTGCCATTTTAGTGGCAATTTTTGTCCCTGCTTTTGTCCTGGGGGGCTGGGTTTGCTTCTTTGTTTTTATGGCCTTTTTATCGCTCGCCCTTATCGAAGTTTTATTGGCGCCGCAAAAGCATTATGGCTGGTGGGTTTGGGTCTTCACTTTCGTTGTCACTTTTTGTTATGTCTATTGGTTTGTTTTGAAGAGCAACCTTATCGGTTATCGAAAAGATCCGGAAAACTACGCCTTTTCCTTAGAAAATTACTTCTCTACGCTTGACATCTCTGTCATTGGGATTGCCGTTTCTTTGATCGGTTATTTTGTCATTTCTATTTTTGATAAAAATTTTGAATTTTCTGATGTTTCTTATCTTTTCACCATGACCATATTGCTAGGCATGGGCTTTCAGGCGTTCTATTTCGTCCGTTATTTCCCATTCTTTGTTTATGGATTTTCTTCTGGCTTCCGTGATTATACTGGCTTAATTGTTCATGGCGTCACCGGCCCCGCTGTTTTGCAAGAAGCAGGGTTTCGTTTTTGGGGTTCAATCACATTAGAGGTCTATGTCTTTATTGGAGTCATTGCCAATGATGTTTTTGCTTATTTCGGCGGTGTCTATTTTGGTAAACACAAAATGAATCCGCGGATTTCTCCGAAAAAAACGTGGGAAGGATTTTGGTTTGGTGCCGTTATTTCCTTCTTGCTTTCGGCTGCTTGGGGCCTTGCTTTAGCCTTCACTGGTTGGCCGATGCTGCCGTTTTTGGATCGAGCGAATTTCTATTGGATTTTATTGATTAGTTTTGTTTTGCCTTTGCTTAGCGACTTAGGGGACTTGAGCTTTTCTTTGATTAAGCGGCATTACGGCATTAAAGACTATGGCAACATCTTGCGCGGGCATGGCGGTGTGCTCGATCGGTTTGACTCCACCATTTTCGCCATCATCGGGGTCTCTATCATTTTGATTTTCTTGTTGCACGACTTTGATTTCTTATTATGAGAAAAGTGTTATTGCTAGGAGCGAGCGGGAGCATTGGGACCCAATCGCTCGATCTCTTTGAACAACATCCTGATGATTTTCAATTATTAGGTATTTCCGTCGGCCATCAAATCGACAAAATCCCTGGTATTTTGCATCGTTTTCCTTCACTTCAAAAAGTTGCTGTCTTGGAACCGGATGACGCGAAAAAAATACGGGATGATTATCCTTTGCTGCAAGTCTATGAAGGCGAGGAAGGAATTCTCGAATTGATTCAAGAAAGCGAGGCCGACATGGTAGAGAACGCCATTCTCGGATTTGCAGGTCTATTGCCTTCTTTGACCACTTTACGGGCCAATAAAATTCTTTGCTTGGCGAACAAGGAATCTTTGGTGGTAGGGGGAGAATTAATGGAACGACTCTTGTCTCACGGACAAGGAAAACTCTATCCTATCGATTCGGAACACGTCGCCTTAGCAAAGTGCCTTTCTCGCGTGGATCGGAAAGACGTTGATCGCTTGGTGAT
>CADAUN010000167.1 GCA_902791085.1 uncultured Erysipelotrichaceae bacterium
AGATCTACGAGGACTACAACCTCGCCGCGAGGCCGGCGAGGTTCATGCTCGAGCTGAGCGAGGAGGAAAAGGAGGCGATGGGATTCGAAAGGTGACCGAAGGAAGGCTATGCGGCTTGCGGATTACACAAACTTCTTGCAACTCTCACATTAATAGTCATTAAAGTATAAAAATGTGTAGTTATGTCGTTATTTGTTTCTAGGTAATTATGTCGTAATTCGTTTCCATCAATCCATCCCCCACGGGGGATAAATGGATAGAAACGATTAACCTGATAATTACAACCACATAAGCAACGTCTGTCATTATCCAGCGATTTGTTTCTACCCCATTTATTCCAATTCCACCGATGCCGCAGAGCCTCGGCCCCTTGGAACCCCAGGCAATCGTTCGTGCGCCCCGAGGAATATTTGGCCCGATGCCCCGAGGATAACCAAGGGGATCCCTCGCGCCATCGGTTTTTCTCGGCATAAAAGGGGCGTGGCGGTAAAACGGAAACAAATCACTGGATAATTGCCTAGAAACAAATCGCTGGATAACTACACCACATAAGCAACGTCTTGACTATGGAGTCAGATGGAGCACTATAGTAAGTACAGAAGCGAAATCAAAAAGGAGGAAATTATGAATATTTGCTTGTTTGCCATTACCTTATTTTCAACTGCGTTGTGCTTGACGGGAAAGGCGCCACAGTCCGAAGAAGAACGGATTGGTGATTTTTTTGAAACACATCTTTCGACTCTCTCCTCACAATATCAAAAGGCCTATGGCAATGAATGGCTTCCTAGCAAAGTAAAGAAAGTTTTATCGTTTACGGACACCGAAAGAGAAGAAAGTGCTCGTCTCGTCGTTTTCGACAAAGGCTATTTAGCATACGATGATAATGACGCTGTCTTGTGTCAAAACTGCGAAGGTGTGCCATTTGGATATCCTGATAACATTACATTTCAGTTCGGGAAAATTGGATGTTGGCTTGATGGAACTTTTTATAATGATCGTGGCCTTGCTTATCCTATAGATGAATTTGTGGGAACGGGCGCTTTTGCGAGCGATTTGTATCACCCTATCGCTGACACCGCTAATTTCAATAACTTTCAAATGGACAGTGCTGTTGCTAAACTGCCGAACGTTCGCGACCGTTTCGACGCATCTAAATGGGGAAATTATAGTCCAATTTGCATTCAGCAAAATGAATTAACGGATTGTGGCGCTTGTGCTTCAGTCAATTTGCTTTATACATATAAACTTTCCAATCGGTTCGACTTGACCAAAGGTGAGACACCTACGACTTTGCGAAAGACAATGCAAACTCTGGAAAAGTGGAAAAATAATATGTTTGGCGACGGAATATTGCCAACCGACTTCCTTCCTGGATTTAATTCTTTTATTAAAGATAGTGGCTACACTTTAGCAAGTACGCGATATCTAATGAATGTACAGTTTCCGTCTTTGGGCTGTTTTTTCAGCGGAAATGTTGCGAACACTGGACATTATGCCGTTATTGTTGGAAGCGGTCACTCGACTGCGTGGTGGTTCTTTAAAACTTATTGGGTGATTGTTACTACGTGGAATCGAAATTACGACGTTGATTTGAATGGGTATCCTACCGCTTGGTGGAATAACTATGATGGATGCTTTTATGTAGTTGATCAACAATATTTGCATTTTCATTATGCTATTTTTGATGCGCAGGGGAAACACGTATGACGAAACAAAAAATAATGCTGATGACTTCCGCCCTAATCGCTCTTTCGTTGACATCTTGCACAGGGCAAAAAGATCAGAAGATCAAATCCGTTTTTGAACAAACGGAGGCCTTCAAAGAGAAGAT
Source organism: uncultured Erysipelotrichaceae bacterium (assembly GCA_902791085.1). Lineage (GTDB taxonomy): Bacteria > Bacillota_I > Bacilli_A > RFN20 > CAG-826 > UBA4951. The sequence goes on from CADAUN010000167.1 coordinate 1,832, forward strand.
TTCCTATTGCTTTCGTACCGAAGCAGGCATCCAAGGAGAAATGTTAAGCAATGTCGATTCTACGGATGCGACGAAATGGAACTGCGAAGTCGGTGAAACCGCTTATCAATATGATACTAAAACGGCAAAAATCACGGGCAATCATATGGATGCAACTACAGTGTCTGCCCCTTTCTCCGACTTGGATGCTTTTTCTCGCTGCGTCCTTGACACTTATGAAAAAGCAGAGGCAGTGATCTCATGCAATGACTTCCTCCCAGTGGCAAAAGATGCCTTCTTAAATGCTTCTAAAATCACGAGAGGTTCTTTTCGGCCCGATAGCTATTACTACAGCGTTGAGGCTGATCGATCTTTGCTTGAAAAGTATCCAGATTTCGTGACACTCCTCACTACGTTTCAACCTTCTTTCGATTTTCATGCCGACAACGTCTCTTCTTTTGAAATCAGTTGGCGGATTAAAAATGACTTTTCTTCGTTAACGACGGCAGCAGAGCTTTCGTTTCACGATAGCTATCTTTTTACACTATCCGCTCACGATTGAACGAGACCATCGTAGAGAAAAGAAACCGTTTTGTTATTTCACTATAAAGCTTAAAATTTTTAAAACTACAGAGAATTTAGTTTGTGATATTGTAGATTTGAGAGTGTCCTGATTCCTGTGTAAATGCAGGCGCTGCTTTCTCATAATATACAACCTATTCAGCCATCATATCAACGATCGCCCTCCACCCCCTCACTTTTCTGGTGTCCACCCCGTTGTTGAAATGCAGGAACAGGGTGACGATTCTTTTCTCCAGGGCCTCCTCGGTCACGAACTGGATTTGCCTTCTGAGCTCCTCGCGCGGCTCGCCTTGGCGCTCGGGGATTCTCCGGGTCTCCATCCCCTCCGCATCCGCGAATTCGTTTCTCCAGGCGTATAGGGTTTCCCTGCTCACGCCGTAGCGGAGGGCCACTTCGTGGGCGGACCCCCTCCTTGCCGCCAAGTCGGCGACCGCCTTTTTCTTCGTTTCCCCGTCTATGGCTTTTCTGGGGCTTCCTTTTGTGGCTTTCCTCTTCTTGAATCGCGGGTCTTCGCGGACCCAAATCCTCATCGTTGAGCGCGATGGGTATCCGAGCTTTTTGCAGGCCCTCCCGGCGTTTTCACCGTGCTCGAAGTAATAGTCCAGAGCGGCTTTCCTCTGCCCTTCCGACCATTTGCTGCGCTTTTTCCTTCGCTTCGCAAGCAGGGGTACGCCGTTGCGCCTTTTGTTGAACCAGCTGCGAATGGTCCTGACCTTTATCCCGGTTTCCCTCGCGGTTTTCGCGAACTGTCCGTCGTACCTGTCGAGCAGGTCGAGCGTTTTCTCAATCGTCTTGATGTCGTACATAGTTGCCTTGCCTCCATGATAGCCTGCGCTTTCAATTCAGTCCAACTTTTCGTCCGCATCCCCAATTGGTTATTTTTATCTAATCCCTAACACCTGGGGAAGATGACGCCTTCGGAATTCAGGGATGACCTCTTGGCCAAGCCCATCTGTCTCCCTGTCCCCGTTTCTCAATAGGCCTTTTTCTCAATGTGTCCTTGACACGGGGTCCACCTTAAACGATGAGAACCGCTTTTATCTTTGCTAGTTTTTCATAAGTATGTGAAAACGAAAAAAGCACCCCAACGAGGTGCCCTTAAATTCAAGTCTCCCCTTGCCCCCGACAAACATAAGCGACGAGGCCAAGGACTGTCGGCATGTTGCGGATCCTAAACTAAGCCAACTATCCTTACGCTAGTAAGATCCACTTCTGTTCCGCATCATTAATATAACCAAGTTTTAAAAAGAATGCAAGAGGTCAAATGAAAATGTGTAGTTATGTCGTAATTTGTTTCTAGGCAATTATGTCGTAATTCGTTTCCATCCAACCATCCCCCTAGGGGGATCCGATTATCCCGTTATTTGTTTC
>CADAUN010000168.1 GCA_902791085.1 uncultured Erysipelotrichaceae bacterium
GTTAGAAGGAAGCACTTATCAACGTGAAGCGCTTCATTTGATGTCAGAAGATCGGAATTGGGCAGGGCTTCTTTCGATTACGATTCCAACCTCCCATCCGATGGTCATTCCTTCTTTTGCTTTAGCCTATGTCATGGCTATGAATGATTATTGGAAGCAAAGTGGAGATTCCTCTTTGATTCAAAAATATTTTTCACGGATGAAACAAATCATCGATTGCATTTTGAATCACCGGAAAGATGGATTAGTTGGAGAATTCCAAGAAGAGAATCTTTGGAATTTCTATGAATGGATGCCTCATTTGGACGGAAGCGAATTTGTTCCTGTCGACGCGGCCATCAATGGTTTTACCTTGATGGGCTTACTTTCTTTTATCTCTGCAGGGGAAGCCATCGGAGAAGAAATGGGATTCTACCGCCAAGCAACGAAAGAAATTCAAACCAAAATGAACGAGGTTTTCTTCGATGCGTCGCGTCATGCCTATCGCTTTAGCAAAGACGGAGTTTATTCTGTCTTAGTGAATGCATTGGCCATTCTTGGCGGCGTCGTTTCGCCTCAAGAGATGCCGTTTGTTGCTAAACATCTCGTTTCTCCTGAGCCCGATTTTATCGAAGCCACTCTCAGCATGAAATCTTTGGTTTATGATGCTTTGCTAGAGGCTGATCCTTCCTATGCTTCTTGGATCATCAAAGATATCGACCATTGCTACTCGTATATGTTAGAACAAGGCGCCACTTCCTTTTGGGAGACATTAAAAGGCAAAGATGACTTCGATGGAGCAGGGAGTCTTTGTCATGCCTGGAGTGCCTTGCCGCTTTATTATTACCCGCTTTGTTTAAAGCAACTTAAAAAGATACTTTGAGCTTTGCCTGTCTCGCCTCTTCCCAAGTTAACGAAGTCATCGTAGGAATTTCGATTAAGCTTTTGCCATCGATTTCAAAATGAGGCGCTTTCAAATAATATCCATTCTCGTCTTCGACAAGCAGATGATCACCTAAGAAATAACGGCTGTCTTCCTGATGGAAAGAAGGATTGCTTTCTTCGGCAAAAAGGGGAAGATTTTCTTTGACGGTCAATAGACCTTCGGAATAACGCATGGAGCAACATTGGAACGCTTCGTCCATTGCCAAAGCAAGATAAGGTTGTGTTTTGGTGACACAGGTATTCGGTCCTGCGCCTCCATTCGGGCGCAAAGCGAAAGGAAAGCCATTAAAGAAAATGCGTCTAGCCAATGTTTTGTAACGTTCTTCTTTCGTGAGGAAATAGAGTTTTGTCGCCAAAATTAACGAATCGGTAACGGCACAGGGCTCACTCCAAGTGTCGGGACGGCCAAACCAATTAAAGCATTCATAATTGAGCGTCATTGCCTTGGTAAGATATAAATCAAAGACGGAACGTACCAGCGATAGATATTTCGCTTCTTTTGTCGCCTCATAGAAGCAAAGAATGCCACGCAATGCACTGAGGGTTCCATGTGATTGGGCATGAATTTTTTCGCGATCAATCGTCGCAAAGAAATCTATTGCTTTAGCGATTTCATCTTTTAATTCTGCATCAGGGAACAATTGGTAATAATGGCAAACGCCATCGAGGGCGATGAATGCACAACCGACGTCGCTAGAAAGCTTCCAATTGCCTTCATTCTCCGTCAAATTGCCATAAACGCCTCCTAAAGGCACTCCATCGCGTTTTAAAGGATAAGTGGGATAGGCAAGTAAAGCAGGACGAAATAAAGAATCCATCATCCGTTTTGCCGTTAGAAGTGCTTCTTCGTTATGAAACGTCTCTCCATAAGCAAGCAAACCCCTTAAAGCCCAAGAATTGCCGGATAATTGTTGTTCATCAATCGAGTGAGAATCAAAAAGCGGTCCAAAGAACCCATCACGATTCAAATGCGAGGGATAAGCAGAAAAGACCTCGTCAAATTGCGGCACTTTCTTGCCATGCATCCGATAATGGCAAACAAAAGCCAACATGGCTCTCCCTTCCATGTCGCCTGGCCAATCATAAGTGGGTTCGCGGAATACGCGCTTGATTTGATAGGGTTCGTCTTGGAGACGAAGGAAGTTCCGTTCGATGAGTTCATTGAAGTTCATGGTTTTCACCTCTTTTTGATAATCCTATTCCATCAAGGAAGAAAAAATAGCATCTCGAACTGACGGAAGCATATCCTAATTTGACATTTAGGGAATATAATTAAAGCCATGAAGCCCTTATGGTGGCAACAACAATCGTTAGAAGTTTTAGAACCAAAAACACCGCATGAAGGCGAATTGATCCCGTTGGTCTTTGGCTTTGAACGATGCTCTTCTAGAAAGAAAAAAATCGTTTACGACAAAGCGAGATATACGTTGCATTTTGTCTTGGATGGAAGTGGTTTTTTGGAAAATCAAGAAGTAAAAGCCGGCTCTATTTTCTTATTACGACCTCATTGTCGACTTTCTTATTATCCTTCTTTTCTTCATCCTTGGGTTTATTTATGGGTGGAATTCGTGGGATCTAAGGCGCTTGCTCTTTTCGAACAAATGGGTTGGCGCGAGAACGAAGTGATTCACCAAGGAATGTCTATGGAAGGAATCATATCTATTTTTGACTTAGCGTTTTCTGATCAAGCGCGGTTTCATAGTGCAGAAGCTCTATCTTTGTCTTTGGAAGGAAGGCTCCGTTCCTTGTTGTCTTTTTTATGGGACGAAAAAGAAGAACAATCTTATCCTTTCCTTTCAGCGACAAAAAGAACGGCATACGAAGCAAAGGATGAATTAATTAGCCATTGCTCTGATTCCGATTTATCCATTGAGGAAATGGCGAAAAAATATGGCTATAATCCGGCTTATTTTAGTCGACTATTCCGTCATGAAATTGGCATCTCTCCTGCCGGGTTTTTAACCAAAGTGCGATTAGAAAAAGCCATGACGTTGTTACGGGACGACACTTTAACGATTCGCCAAATCTCCTCTGCTTGCGGTTATCGTAATCCCTTTGCTTTTTCTCGTGAATTTAAAAAAGCAAATGGGGTTTCTCCATTGGAATTTCGGCGTCAGAATCCGTTCCATAAGACGAACTAAGTTTTCTTTAGAAGCAAAAAGCAATGAAATTCTTCTCGCGTGTTCTTTTTTCGAAAATGCTTTGTTTTTCTTTGCCTCATCATTGTCTCTTATCGACAGGTTTGAAGAATCACTTTAGCAAAAGGCTTATAAATGTTATGGTTAAACGAACGCAAAGTCGCTTTAATATCACTATATCAATAAAGAGTTAGGAGACTGTTTATGAACGAAAATAAGGGGTTTGTCACCATTCCTTCCGATTCATCGTTTGTCGAAGGAACGAAAGAAATCGCTTCCTTATGGGGTGC
>CADAUN010000169.1 GCA_902791085.1 uncultured Erysipelotrichaceae bacterium
CGCTTCCTAAGCATCAAGACGATCGGATCGTCCTGCAAACTGGACGTTTGCGGCGTCTGCGGCTGTTCCTGTTTTTTCTTTGTCTGAATATCCATTTTCTTCAAGTAAATCAAGGAATTCGTTAAGTTGCTCTTCATCGGGGTTGACGAAAGAGATGCCCTTTCCTTTTGCGTCCAAAGTATATTCTTCCCACTTGAATTTAACAATTATGTCCTCCAGCCCTTTATCGGCCTTCTCGACAATTTCGAAAACTATGTCTTTATGATTCATTCACAAGAGATGCCGAGCCATACCCGGAGCTACGGCGTTTATCGGATAATTCTCTCGATAAAACTCCGGAAAGTCTTCCTCGCATTCCTTCATCAACGAGTCTTTCACCTGAGCGGAAAAGCATGACTCGTTCGTCAGGAAGGCTTCGACTTGCTTCTTGTAGTTCTCTAAAGCCTCTTTCATCGCCATTATTGTGTTCTAATGTTCCCTCGCTTTCAGGCCCATCGGAAACACGCTCGCCAACCGCGTTGACGGATTTTGCACCATTGACGGCTTCGTTTTCCGATCCTAGAATATAGTTGGAAATGACCTCGTAGGTGCGCTGGGAATTGGACCCAGAACGTGACAGGTCATTTTCTATTCTGCCTGTTAGATAGACAACGGTTTTATTTTTTGGCGTTAAGAACGCACTTGAAAGCCAAGTGAGGCATTCCATCCATTTTTGGAATCCCAAGTCTCTACCCATTCCTTCTAATAAGATGAGTTCAATGAACCCTTAAAAACAAACGACGTTCTAGTTTTTTTCTTTGCTGGTTTGAACTTTGATAGAATGCAAATCTTGGATGGCTTGCCAAAGTTGGGCAGACACAAAGGGCTCTACCGCACGATTTTCATATGAACGCACGATTTTGCCAATCTTACGAGAAGGACAAAGATATAAATCGGCAGAAGGATGGGCGTTCCCTAAAATCACGGCGTCATCGTTATACAAAGCAATGCCAACAAAATAATCAGAGGGGATGCCACTTAAGGTAGAAAGACGTTCCGATGCCGCTCGAACCATTTCGAAAGGATTGACGATTTCTAATTTTTCGTTTCCTTTCGTGTGGATATAGGCATATTTCAAACGCGGGTCCACTTCTAACGTGCCAGGAAGATAATAATCAATCACAACATAAAGATATTTGTCTCCGCCGATAAGATGATCAATTACCAACGGGGAGGATCCCGTCTCAAAGGCAAAAGAATTGATCAAATAATAATCGTTATCTCTCACTAAACGAGCGATAACGTCATAGTCTTGACGTTTGTAATTCTCTTTGGAGAAATGATGAATAATCCGCGGATAAATCACCCAAAAAAGAAGGCCACCAAAGACAAAGATGGCCGCCACAATCCATAATGTCAGCCTTACTTGCTGTGGCATGCATTAAATTTCATCGCGACATCCATCGCGATGCTGACCATACTGGTTAGCCCTTCTTGGCGTTCTTTCGAAGAAAGTTCTTGAGAGAGTAAGAAAGAATCTGATACGGTGCAAATGGCTAATGCCTTTTTCCCAAGCGTTGCCGCATTGGCATACAAAGCATAGGCTTCCATTTCAACGCCCAATACGCCGAGGTTAGCCCACTTCTTCCAAGCTTCGGGGCGATATTCATAAAAAGTGTCGGAAGAAAGGATGTTGCCAACGTGAAGTGGCAATTTCTTTGCTCTGGTGGCATTCACTGCCATTTCTAACAATTCGTAATCGGCGATGGCAGAATAAGTTCCGCCATAAAGAGAATGTTCGCCCATCCAATTCGAATTCGTGCAAGCGCCTTGCCCGATGATGATGTCTTTCAAACCGATTTCTTTTTGATAAGAACCGCAAGTACCAATGCGAAGAATCGCCTCCACTCCGTACGATGTATAAAGTTCATGAGAATAAATCCCAATGGAAGGCATGCCCATGCCAGAGGCCATCACGGAGACGAGAGAGCCGTCGCTCGCTTGGCCAGTGAATCCTAAAATGCCACGAACGGAAGTAACAAGTTTTGGATTCTTTAAGAACGTTTTGGCGATCCATTCTGCACGCTTTGGATCGCCAGGCATTAAAACAATGGGGGCAAAATCCCCGGCTTTGGCTTCAATGTGTGGTGTTGGCATATGATTCTCCTTTTGCCTTCAATACGGCATATTATTTTTCGTTTTCTTCGTCATCATCGCTTGATTCGTAAGCCATGTCTTCCTCGAAGACACTAGCAAGACTATCTGGATTGACGGAAGTTAATTCTCCTTGGAAAGCGATAGAAATCCGACCTGTTTCTTCCGAAACGATGATGGTGACGGAATCCGAATTTTCGGAAATCCCTAACGCTGCTTGGTGGCGGGCGCCATATTTGCCCGTTAATGCTTTGCTGGTGGACTGAAAGAAAACGGCAGCGCGAGCAATCTTGTCATCCTTAATGACGACGGCACCATCGTGCAGGCGCGTTCCTTCGTAGAAGATCGTTTCTAAAAGTTCTGCTTTGACGGGTGCGTTTAAATCCACGCCGCGTTGTTTGATGACAGTACCAATTTTAGAATCGTCTAAAAGATTGTCTTTTTTCACAAAAGTGATCAAAGCGCCGCGTTTCACGCGCGACATATTAATCACGGCTTTATAAACCTCTTGATAAACCTTTTCGCGATCGAAAATATATTCTGGCTGTACCGGCTTCTTTCGCTTAAAAAGATCACGGAACGAGAAATGGTAACGTTCGGTAACAACGGGGTAAGCGGGTTCATTTCGCCATAACACGACGCTAAAAACGCCGATGAATAGCAAGGACGGCAAAGCAAGGTACCACATGCCAAACGCTCCAGCGATGGTGAAAATGGTCTCCAAGACACCAAATAGAACCCAAGGGAGTGGCTTTCGAATGCCATGCCACCAAAGTAAAAAATCAAGCCCCAAAAACAAAAGGATGCCAAAAACGAACGAACAAACGCCCGCTGCTGAGGTGAAATCATACATCGGAACCATTTCCATGATTGGCATTCATCCTCTCCTTTTTTCTTTAAAGCATAAGAAAACTCGCTGTGTTTTTCTTACCTAGGAATATGATAGCAACTTCCGTTTCATTTTGAAACCGCAATTGTCAAAACAGCCAAACCAATGTGTGTTAGTTGTCAGCTGATGTGAAACATTTTAGCAATCTCGGGCATCTGACCTCGCCCGTATTCTCCATAATCCGCTTCAGGCTGTCAAGTTCCGCTTGGTTTGGCGATTTCAGATTGAGCACCATCCTAGGGGTCGAATTGTATCGGTCCATCCAGGCTTTCCCCTGTTTTCTGAGGTCGTCCAAGGAATAGAATCTCAGG
>CADAUN010000170.1 GCA_902791085.1 uncultured Erysipelotrichaceae bacterium
ATGCGGAAATGCGTTCGAAAAGGCTCAGGCATTCATCGAATTGGCGGTGAAAAAGCGCACTAAATTGCGCTATCGTAACTGGAAAAATCCTGAAAACATCGATAAAGACTGACTCTTTTATCCATCACGTGTACTATAGAGTTTTTTGTGAAATGTAATTCATCACAAAAGTGAAAGCTTTTTTGCATTTATCAAGAAATTGCAATCGTCCTCGGCCTTTAGACGTCTTATTCTATTGTTAAAGAAGAATTGAGGGAGCTTGCTATTCCATGTTGCAGAAAGAAACTTATGAATGGGTGGATTCCTGGTGCGATTTCGCGGATCATGATGATCTACCTCGCATTATTTTGATTGGGGATTCGATTACGCGCGGTTACCAGTCTATGGTTCGAGAAACACTTCGCGGTCGTTGCTATGTCGATTTTCTAGCGACCTCTTATTCTATGGATAACCCTCTTTATTGGGATATGTTGCAGTCCTTTTTAGCGAACAGCCATTACGACCTAATTCATTACAACTTTGGATTGCATGGCCAACAATTAGATTCAACTGCCTACGAAAACGGATTAGGAAAAGTAAATCAATTGGTTCCTAAGGGATGTGCCTTGGTGTTTGCTACTTCAACAGAACCGTATTCCGTTTCACCGGAAAACAAACTCTATCAAATTTGGGCTCCTTTGGTGAAAGAACGAAACGAAGTGATGCTTCGTTTTGCGTTAAAGAACTTGATTCCTCTAGATGATTTGCATCAAGTAAGCCTCGCCCTAAGTTCAGAGGAACGAGCTGGGGATTGCATCCATTTCGCAGAAGCAGGCAACAAGAAATTGGCAAAAGAGGTTGTTGCATCGATTGAAAAGCATCTCTTCTTTCCAAAATAACAAAAGCTTAGGAATCACTGTTTATTCTTGTGTTCTATCTACTGGACAGTTTTACCAAAAAGGAAAAAGCGTCCATTAAATGATATCTTCATTCTTAGAAAGTAAGAAATCCCTTAATTTCACGTGTTTTTTACCGCTGAAGTGGAATAATCGATGTCATCTGATTTGGGACCACAGACAAATGTGGTGTAAGAAAAAATCCGGCTATGTATCCACCTCTAGGGGTGGCCGGCCGGACTTGAACCAAATGAGGTAGCCTTCTATCCTTGCGATTGGAGTCAAAAGGAGAAAGCTACAAACCCCTAGGGGTTTGGGGGAAGGAGCCGGCTACCGATTTTGTTTCACATCATTTGAAATAGAACATTTTTGTCGGTGTAAATGAAACAGAAAAAACGATTCTAGAAGAACTTTTATTAACTGCAGACAAGCTTTCTTTAATGATTAAAAAGAGCAAGAGAACTATCGAACGCTACTTAAAAGCGTTACAAGATAAAGGGTATCTTGAAAGAAGTGGTTCAGATAAGACAGGGGTATGGAAAATCATAAAATAGCCTACTCTGCTCACTATTTATTCATTAAGAATTAAGATTTATAAGAAAATCATAGTAATTATCGATATTTTTAATGATCATTATTAAAATTGACAATTGCAGTGAATTTTGTGGCGAGTGTTATGGATTCAAGTTATTATACAGCCATACAGCGCCCCATCGTCGTAAATCATCGGGAGACTACGTATTTCGCTTTCGATAATGAAAATCCTTTTAAGACAGAGGAAGTAAAATGAAAAAGCCATTTAAAATTTTCAAATCTTACCGAACCAATTCGGTCGGCATATGGTATTTCGTCGTAGATCACGGAGAATGGGAAAAAGGCAAGCCTTGCAAGGGTTTCGGCACAGTAAAATGTGCCGATGGTTCCGTATACACGGGTGATCTTTACTACGACGGGGAAAATTTTCACCAAATTGGTTTTGGCCAGCAGGATTTCAGTCGTTCCTATTTTGGGAATGTCGACCCACGGATAAATGAAAAGAAAGTTAAATTCGTCGGTCAGTACGACTATCGCAAGACCGATTGGATATATGGCAACGGCGTGATGTACTATACCGACGCTAGTGGCAAACCCACGCATTTCGCCAAGGGCTTTTTTGGCGGCTTAAGAATGACGAGCGACTATCGCGGAACGTTCGATTATTCTTCGCTTTTAGACGGTTATACCGCGGAGATGGAGTTTCATTACGATTGCGATAGGGAATATATCCGCGAACGATCGACTGAACGATTTCACAACGCTCGCCTCCTTTGCGAGAGGCTTGAAAAGATAGATACGCTATTTATCGGCGATTCTTATTTTGACTTTTTGGACAACCAAGAGTATGCCGGCAAATTTTCGTTCCACAACGTGTTTCCCCAAAATTTTGTAAACTGCGGTATCGTGTGCTTACGTTTTTGCGATTGGATAGGATATATGCCGCAATTAAAGCAGTTATCGCAACCCGACAGGATAATCATAAATCTTGGGTTTAACGACCTTCATTGTGGGCAAACCGCAAAACAGGCGTATGCCGACTATCTTAAATTTTTGCGGCTGATCAGAGAGCTTTTCCCTCAATCTGAAATATTGCTGATGGGGGTAGTCCATTCCCCGAAGTGTCCTTGGTGCTACAAAGAGGAAAACGAGTTTAACGCTCTGACCGCAAAATCCGCTTCAAGGTTAGGCGTTACCGTCTCCGATTGGAATGAAAAAATATCCGCATGTGCGGAAAACTGCTTCCATGCGGACGGGTTTCATTTGAATGAGACGGGGTACGGACTTTTCACGGAAGAGATGAAGCGATGGCTTTCGGCTTGATCCGAGAAAACTTTTTAACCGCATGCGTTGCGTTTTTGGATTGGTTTTAAGACATTATTCGTTATAGAAACAAGGAGTTGTTATCCATTTTTATAAGGCTGAGTTTGATACCTTAAAATGGTTCGTTTACACACACTCTAATAGACTTTGCTTCGCTCGGATGGATTTGAAATTTCTAATCTTAGAATTTAGGAAGACATTTTGTTTTCGAGATGATTCTGTAAAGAATCGTCTTTTCCTTGTTGCCCTAATTCTCCCGCTTTCGTGAAACCAATTTTGGCTAAGACGACGGCGATGATTTCGTTTAGAATGGCAGCCGCAGCAATGGTTCCTTGCAATAACGTGGCACTTTCCGGATCAGCCGTTGTTAACGTTTTTAAGGCGATTCCTGCGAACACCAAAGAAACGCCGGAATGGGGCAATAAGGTGAGCCCGAGATATTTGACAACAGTCGAAGGAGCTTTCATGATTTTTGAACCTAGCGCCGCGCCTCCGATTTTTCCTATGGCACGCGAAAGGATATACACCAACGTAAATATCCCAGCCCCGGCTATTGTTTTGATATTTAATGGCATTCCTAAAGAGACAATCACTAA
>CADAUN010000171.1 GCA_902791085.1 uncultured Erysipelotrichaceae bacterium
GGTGAATTTACCGTTCAAGTGCAACACTTCTAGGCAAAAATAAAGGCTCATATCAATCCTGGTGTAAGATATAGTTGCGACACTTATCTACAGGAGGTTCTTTATGAGCTATTCACATTTTACCATAGAAGAAAGGATTAGTATTAAACATCTACTTGCTCAAGATATTTCGATTCGTCAGATAGCAAAAGAAATTGGAAGATCACCCAGCTCTGTATCCAGAGAGATAAAACGTAATTCTAGGGAGCCAAATGAATATGGTGAGGCATATAGAGTAAAGCTGGCTGAAAAGCTTTATAAAAAACGTGTTTCAAAAGCGCATAATATCGTTCAGTTTCCTTTGGAAATTATTCGAATAATAGAACAAAGAATCAAAGAAACTTGGTCTCCAGAACAAATTGCGGCCTTTTATAAAAATCAAAGTTTCCCGTGTTACAAAACCATCTATAAATGGATAAACGAAGGAACAATTATTAATGGAAACAAGAAACTCCTTCGTAGAAAAGGCAAGGGTGGATGGTATGAAACCAGAGGGAAGCAAAACAAAGGTAAATCTATTCGTAAAAGAGATAAAAGGATCTATAAACGAGCAGATTATGGACATTGGGAACTGGATACAGTTGTGTCTGGCCTAGGTAAATCAAAATCATGTTTCATTACTCTTGTAGAAAGGAAATCTAGATTCTATAAAGCTATCAAATCACCTAATCGTCATGCGGATGTTGTAGCGAGGCTAATCACAGATTACCTTAAGCAGTTTCCATCAGAATTAGTAAAAACAATAACAACTGATAACGGAAAAGAATTTGCAGAATGGGAACAAATAGAAAAAGAACTCAATTGTGAAGTTTACTTCTGTGATACATTCTGTGCTTGGCAGAAAGGATCTAACGAGAATTCTAACGGACTTCTTAGAGAGTTCTTTCCTAAAGGTTATAATTTAAGTAGATATACCCAGGTTTATATTGATAAAAAGGTAAATTTAATTAACAATAGACCTAGGAAATGTAACAACTGGATATCTCCATCAAAATTGATGTCTGAAGCTATCTCTGAGTGTTGCACTTAAGATTACAATTTACCTCACCAAATTTTCTCTTTTTATCACGTTAACCTGATTTGCCTCTTCTTTATTTTTCGGAACTCTTTATAATTCCTGACTTTGGGATTTAAAGCCAAAATCTAGTGCAATGGCTGTTTGGTCTTATACTTGAGTTTGAATAGTTTTTTAGTCTGAGAAGACGACAGATACATATAATCGGCATTGAATTTATACATCTCGCATAGTTTGGCCACGTTTGCCGTTTTCTTGGTCAAATTAATGTTCCTGTCCTCGCCTTTGAACAATTTGAATCCCCTGATCAAATCGATCAGCTCATAGGCTGAAAAAACGTTCTTATAGACCTTTTCCTCCAAAAGCCTAAGGAGGGTGATCGCGTAATAGCAGATTAGGAAATGCCCGTAAATGGATTCCCTTTTCTGCAAATACACCGGTCTGGCGTCCAGCCCCGACTTCATGATCCTGAATGTGTCCTCTATCTTCCAAAGCTGGTGGTAAACCCGGTATATCTCGCGCTTCGACATGTTTGTCTCGCTGGACACGATGAGGTTGTATCCGGCGTATTTGAGGTCCTTGTCTATTTTTTCCTGGTTGATCAGGGCGCTTGCCTTCTTGCCGTCCCCGCCGACGAACTTGACGTATTTGGACGATTCGCCGTATTCCTCCCTCTTGGCCTCCGAATGGCATAGGCCTTTGGCCTTTTCCACCAGCCTGTTTATCTCCATCTTCTTTTTGGCCGCCAAGGAGGGGTTGAACGTCGCGACCCGCTTTTGCCTGACTTTGACCGTCACTTTCCTCCCTTTGCCGTCCGTCACCCTGATCGGGAAGTCGTCGACGCACGCCTTGATTTTGTACAGGAGGTTCCCTTCGCCGTCCCTCACTTCTTCGTAATCGTTGTCCAAAAGAACCCATTTTTTCTCCTTTTCCTCCAATTGGGGGACGGATTGGGAGAAGATGTACCCGTCTTTGTTCAGGAGGGCATCGCAGATGTTGTCCCCGCAGTTCAATCCCTTGTCCGCGACTTGGACGGTTTTGCCCTTTATGCCGTTTTGCTCCTTCATCTCTTTGATCAGCTCCCTGATCTTCGGCTTTTCGGATTCGTTCCCCGGATACATCCTCATGTTGAGCGGGATGCCGTCCCCGTCCAACAGAAGGGCCTGCCCGATGATCGGATTGGGCCTGTTTTCCTTGCTCGGCCCCTTTTGCCTGTCGTCCTTTTCGAAATCGATCTCGAAATAGTAATTGGTGCAGTCGAAATAGGATTTGGATGTGTTCCTCCCGTATTTCCTGTCGATGCAGCAATTGATCGCCTCGATGAATTTTCCGTACTCGCCGCCGATGTAATTGAGGCCGTCGTAAATCTGATCCAGCGAAAAATCGTATTCCTCATACAGATAGGGGATGACTTCGCTGAACGTCCTCAATTTGCTGCAGGGGCTGACGATCCTGGAATAGGTGAGGGCCTCTATCAGAGAGGAGATGGGATAGGTGAAATCGCACATATATTTGAATGGGTACAATTCCTTTTCCAATTCCAAAGTGTTATACAGGCTCTTAACGATGAAATAGCCGAAGTTCCTCGTCGGGTCCTCGCCTATTTTTCGAGCCTTCGTTTCTTCGAGCTCTTTGTTTCTTTTGGCGTTGAGCTTTTTTGCCTCTTCCTTATAGTAAGCGACGGGATCGGGCATTTTATCGCTGGCTAAATCGTCCAAATAGCCGATTTTTTTATAGCACCTGTTGCTGCTCTTCTTTGTTTTCTTGTTATAGACGGTCTCGGAAATCTGCAGGTAAACCCTTCCGTAAACCTTTGTCTGCTTCAGAAAATACGACATAGGAAGAATCCTCCCCGATAATGATGGAATCATTATAGCATATTACACTTTATTACACTAGATAGAAATTAAGAAAAAATAAATTTGTCAAGTTTCTAAAATAAAAAAATATCTTCGAAGAAGATAAATTTCTCAATTGCCGTCAAAACAAAACTTTGAGCCTAAAGATTTCTAGTGTTATATCCTAAAAACGGGAATGGAACGGAGAAATAACTATTTTTTGATATTTCTTCCGATGACCACGGAACGAATCTATCCTTTCATAGTTTCGGGAAAAGGTACATTTTTTCAGATTGATTTTAATGAAATAATTCCATTGTGATGTTATATATTGTTTTTGGTCAGCAAAGACCGTCTTTCTAAGACATAAGATTCAATCATTATGATTTACTTGTAAATAAGGTTGAT
>CADAUN010000172.1 GCA_902791085.1 uncultured Erysipelotrichaceae bacterium
TAGTGATTGTCATCTTGTTATTGCTTTCCGTCATTTTTTATCAACGGGTTTATCCTTGGATTAAGAAGCAAAAGAAACAACGGAAAACGAATGCGACTTCTTGTCCTCATTGCGGCGCTTCTTCCCGCACAGCCAAACGACTGATTCGCGATTATCGGCACGAAAAGAAGAAGGAAGAAAAAAAGCGACAAAACGAAAAGAAGACGGATTGATTTCCGCCTTATTTTTTAAAAAACCATATATAGGCCTCCTCTTTTTATCCAATTCGGCAAAAAAAGAAAACCCTCCGTTAAGGTTAGCGCTTATACGGAGGGTAGAAATTAAGGCTCTTATTTAACGGCTTTTCCAACCGAACCGAAGAGTTTCATTTTCTCTTCGACCTTGGCTTGAATGGCGAGATAACCCGGTTTTAAGAGTTTGCGGGGATCATAGCCTTTTTCCAAATTATCGGCGGTGGGGTTGGCTTTGCCTGCAGCGCAGTAATCAATGGTGGCTTGGGCAAAGACGAGTTGGCAATCCGTGTTCACGTTGATCTTGGAGACGCCTTCGTGAATGGCAGCAACAATTTGATCATCAGGAATACCAGTTCCGCCATGAAGGACTAATGGGATATTGCCAGTGGCTTCATTGATCTTGCGGAGAACATCAATATGAAGTCCTTTCCAGTTTTTGGGATAGATGCCATGGATATTGCCGATGCCTGCCGCTAAGAAATCAATCCCAAGGGCGACAATTTTTTTGCATTCTTCGGGATCGGCGACTTCGCCATCGGCCGTCACGCCGTCTTCTGTTCCTCCGATCGCGCCGACTTCGGCTTCGACGGAAATGCCTTTGCTATGAGCCAAAGCAACTAATTCTTTCGTTTTTTCAATATTTTCTTCAAACGGAAGCGACGAACCATCAAACATAACGGAAGTGAATCCCGCTGCGATGCAAGCTTTGGCAGCTTCGAAGTTACCATGATCCAAATGAAGAGCAACCGGAACGGTGATGCCTAAATCTTTGTCCATCGCGCGGACCATAGCGACAACGACGTCATAGCCGCACATATATTTGGCGGCACCCATGGAAACCCCAAGAATAACGGGTGAATTCAATTTTTGAGCGGTGGTAAGAATGGCTTTTGTCCATTCAAGATTGTTGATGTTGAAGTGACCGACAGCATAGTGGCCAGCTTTAGCATCTTTTAACATTTGCGTAGCGTTGACTAACATTTTGGTTTTTTCTCCTGCGATTTCTCGCAAACGTATTATAGCGTTTCTTCTTCTTTAGGGGTTTAGAAAAGTGTAAAAAAACATCGGGTTTGTGAATGGGAAGGCCTTTCTTCGTGCGTTTTGCTTGCTTTCTCGCTACAATCAAAGAATGAAATCAAAAGCAATCGTTTATTTTCAAAGCGGTGGCCCAACGGCCGTCATTAACGCTTCCCTCTACGGCGTTTATCAAGAGGTCATGGCTCATCCTGATCTCTTTTCTTCTTTCTATGTTGCCCATTATGGGGTAGAAGGATTGATTCGTGATGATTTGTATGATTTTGGGGTCGAAGATCCGAATGAGATGCGTTATTTATTGCAAACGCCTGGGCAAATCATCGGCTCTTCAAGACAAAAGCTTCCTGCTTTCGATGACCCTGCTTTTGCCTCGATTGTGGAAACCATTCGAAAACATAATATTGGATACATTTTGACCAATGGCGGGAACGATTCGATGAATACTTGCTCCCGTTTGCATTCTTTCTTTCTCGCACGTGGGATGGACATCAAGGTCATTGGCATTCCAAAAACCATCGACAACGATTTGGCTTTGACTGATCATTCCATCGGTTATCCTTCGGCCGCTCGCCACATTATGGATGCTGCGATGATGGCTTTGCTTGACGTCGCTTCTTTCCGTAATGGAAAAGTGATTTTTATGGAGACTATGGGCCGTAATACCGGCTGGCTTACCGCTTCGGTCGCCTTGCTTCCAGAGTCGTTAAGGCCGGATGCGTTTTATCTCCCTGAGATGGCATGGGACACCGATGACTTTTTAAGGAACATCCAGTCCATTTATGCCAAAAAGAAATATGCGGTTGTGGTATTAAGTGAAGGAGTCGCATTGCCTAGACACAATCACGAAGCTACCGATTCGTTTGGTCATTCTTCCTTAGAAGGAGTATCCGGAAGCGCAGCCGACTTGGTATCACAAAAATTAGGACTTCATTCCCGTGTGATTTCTGACACTTCTTTGCAACGCAGCGATGCGTTTGCCATCACAAAAGTCGATCAAAGCGAAGCCCTTGAAGTCGGACGGTTTGCCGTACGCGCCCTTTGCGAAGGCAAGTCTGGCAAAATGGTCGCTTTAAAGCGGGTCTCAAATCATCCTTATCATTCCGAATGCGTGCTCGTCGATTTAAATCAAGTCGCGGATGCGGTTTCTCCTTTACCTGCTTCGTGGATTTTGTCCTCCCATCAAATGGCGCCGGCTTTCTTAGAATATCTACGTCCTTTAGTTGCGGAAACTGTGCCGGTGGAATATGAAGACGGCCTATTACGGATTCCCCATTTGAAATTTATTTCCGTGAAATAGTCTCTCGTTTGGTGTAGAAATATTACGTTCTTTCATTTTGAGTAAGGAGTCTTATGAAATTAGCCATCACTGCTGAATCAACCATTGATTTGCCTCAACGCATGTTAGAAGAATTTGACATCCACACCGTCCCTTTCACGGTGATCATGGGGGATAAATCCTATTTCGATGGAGAAGTGGGATCGGATGCATTATATGCTTATGTCAAGCAAACCAAGAAATTGCCGCACACGGCCGCGGTAAATCAATTCCAATATGAGGAATTGTTCCGCAAAATGCTTGAATCTTATGATTGCGTCCTTCATTTTTCGTTAAGCCACGCGATTTCTAGCGCCTATCAAAACGCCTCTGCAGCTGCTGAGGAGTTCGGAGGAAAAGTCAAAGTCATTGATTCCTTGACGTTGTCTACTGCAATCGCATTGCAAGCCATTTATGCTAGAGAACTTGCAAATGCCGGCTATTCTTTAGATGAAATTGAAGCAAAAGTATTAGAACGCCGTTCTCATGCGAAAGCCTCTTTCACCATTGAGACGCTAGATTATTTATATAAAGGCGGGCGTTGCAACGCGCTTTCAATGTTGGGCGCCAATTTATTGCGTTTAAAACCGGAGATTATCGTCCAAGAAGACGGATCCATGACCAAAGATCATGTTTATCGTGGTCCATTGGCCAAAGTGAATCGCTCCTATGTGAAAGACCAATTTGAAGCGCATCCTAATCCCGATTTGAGT
>CADAUN010000173.1 GCA_902791085.1 uncultured Erysipelotrichaceae bacterium
AAGGGACACAGCCTCGATGGCCTGACCCAAGAACAAATCGAGGAAATGTATTCCCACATCAATTCCTACGTAAGGAAAAGCAAAGGGGACCAAACCCCCTATGACCTCGTCAAAAGGAAGTTCGGGGAGAACTTCCTCAACGCTCTCGGGATCCGTAAAATCCCAAAGAAAAAGGTTAGATTACTGCCATTAATCTAACCCCATCCACCTGAGCAAAGAAGGCGCATCACGTTCACAATCAACCCTGTTGCAATGAGTTAGTCAAACTCAAGACAGGGGCCCTTTTGCTACGCCTAGATTATCATCAAAAGCACGGATATTTGTCAAACTTCGCCGAACTCATTGCAACAAAAATAAATAAACGCGGGATTTCATCGAATTTTAAAATTTTGTTGCGATAACTTTGTTATCTAACAAACAAAAAATATATTCATTTGTAAAATATTTGATGAAAAGGTAACAAATTATCGCGATAATATGTCATTTATCAAAGAAGAACAAAACTTTGTACATCAAGCGCAAAACTGGGGAGAAATTTGCATTATTTAGGAAAAATCGCAATAATAATAGGCGAGGAACAACATGATACATTACGCGGTTTACGATACGCTCATCAATGATGTGACTTTGCTTTCGAACGAGAACGCCTTAACGGGCATGGTCTTTGGACCTGTTGATCCCGTCGGCGCAAAAAACGAAGAAGACACGATTCTTTATGATGCCATCTTCCAATTGAACCAATATTTCTTTGGCCAATTGCAGCTTTTCACCATTCCCTTATTCTATGAAGGAACCGAATTTGAAAAGAAAGTCTATGATTGCGTTCGCCTGATCCCTTATGGTCACACCAAGACGTATGAAGAAATCGCGAAAGAGATTGGCGAGCCTAATGGCGCAAAAGCAGTGGCAAACGCGCTCTCGCACAATCCCATCCCGATTTTTATCCCCGATCATCGCGTTGTGGGTGAAAATGGCGAAAACGTTGTCTATTCCGGTCCTATCGATTTAAAGGCGAAATTGCTAGCTTTAGAAGCAGCCCACGCGATTTAAGCCTTGTCTTGTTTCTTCGTGCGATGACTTCAAAAGCCATCGCTTTTTATTTGTAAAAAAAAGAAAACAAACTGCTTTTCAGAACATATCGGCTTTATCAATAAGGAACGCAACGGCACGATTCAAAAGAAAAACCGTCATGAAGGTAATGACGATCATGACGGTTAAAACTTCAAGAATCAATAACGGGCCTTGGAGTCGATAGAATGATGAATGATTTGGTCGAACTCATCCAACGAGACGGTGATTTGCTTTTCTGAGCCGTAAACCCGATAGGTAACTTGATGGTTCTCTTTTTCTTTGTCGCCTACGACCAAGGTGAACGGAACCTTGTTCACTTGGGAATTCCGGAGACGATAACCGAGCTTTTCATCAGAATCATCCACTTTAACGCGGACGTTTTCAGCAAAGAGACGATCATAGATTTCTTTGGCATATTGGCTATGGGCATCGTGGTTAACGGGCAAGATATTCACTTGGACCGGGGCGAGCCATGTCGGGAAGGCGCCACCATAGTTTTCGATGATGATGCCTAAGAAGCGTTCGATAGATCCGAAGACCACGCGGTGAAGCATGACCGGTTCCTTCTTGCTGCCGTCTTTGTCGACATAAGTGCAGCCAAAGCGGTGTGGCAAATTCACATCAAGCTGGATGGTGCCGCATTGCCAAGTGCGTCCCATCGAATCTTTTAATTTGAAGTCTAGTTTCGGGCCATAGAAAGCGCCGTCGCCAGGATTGATGGAGTATTCGTGTCCGGAATCCTTGCAAGCTTGGGCTAAAGCAGCCTCGCTCTTGTCCCAGAAATCAACGGAGCCAATATAAGAATCAGGACGTGTCGATAAGACAATCTTGTAAGACAAGCCAAAGACGGCATAAACTTCATCAAATAACTTCATGATGTTTTTGACTTCGTCTTCGATTTGGTCGGGACGGAGCAAAATATGCGCATCGTCTTGAGTGAAGGCACGGACACGGAACAAACCATTTAACGCGCCAGAAGCTTCGTGACGATGGACGTGTCCAAGTTCAGCGAAGCGCAATGGCAAGTCTTTATAGGAACGGATAGAAGACTGATAAGCCAAGATTGCACCAGGGCAGTTCATAGGTTTAATGGCAAAGTCGTTGCCATCAATCTTCGTCGTGTACATGTTTTCTTTGTAATGATCCCAATGGCCGGAAATTTCCCAGAGCTTGCGGGATAGCATCGTCGGGGTTTGAATTTCGAGATAGCCATAACGGCGATGAATTTGTCTCCAATAATCGAGCAACGAATTCATGACGATCATGCCATTGGGTAAGAAGAAGGGGAAACCAGGGCCATAATCCGAGATAAAGAAGAGACCCAAATCGCGTCCTAAGCGACGATGGTCGTTCGCTTTACGACGTTCCAACACTTCGAGATGGTTCTTCAAATCTTCTTCGCTCCACCAAGAAGTGCCATAAATTCTGGTCAATTGTTTGTTGTCAGAGTTGCCACGCCAATAAGCGCCAGCCACGCTTAACAATTTGAAATGTTTGATTAAACCGGTGCTTGGAATGTGCGGACCACGGCAGAAATCCACAAAGTCGCCGTTTGTATATAACGATAATTTTTCGTTTTCGTGCTCGGCGATTAATTCCTCTTTGTAAGGATTGTCTTTGAAAATTTCTTTCGCTTCAGCGGCATCGACATCTTTTCGAAGGAATGGGTTATTTTCTTTTGCACATTTCTTCATCTCGGCTTCGATTGCTGGGAAATCCGATTCCGTAACGACTTTGTCACCGAAATCGACATCGTAATAGAATCCCTCTTCAATCGCTGGTCCAAAGCCAAAACGGCAACCAGGGAATAAGTGACGGAGCGCTTGGGCCATTAAGTGAGAAGTAGAGTGGTTCAACATCGTGAAAGCTTCAGGAGAACCAATACGGACAAATGAAATTGCGTCGCCTTCATGAAGCGGGCTTCTCATATCGTAAATGGTATCGCCGATTTTGAATCCAACGTCCTTGTTCTTTTGCTCTGAATCGAGTGCTTTGGCAGCGGCAAATCCATCTGCCCCTTCAGGAAGGGAGTAATCTTTCCCTTCATAGATGATTTTCATATCATTTCCTCTTTCTGGGACAAAAAAAGCGTCCCTTATTTCGAAGGACGCTGCCGCGTGGTACCACCTTGTTTCATCTCTAAAAAGAGATGCACTCTCCTGCCGTAACGGGGCTAGGATTCGCCGGGCTCATC
>CADAUN010000174.1 GCA_902791085.1 uncultured Erysipelotrichaceae bacterium
AATGTGCTTAATTTTGGCAAAGACTTCGGTCGTGTGTTTTTAGAAAAGAAAGACGGGACGATGGTTCATGATTTTGGGAAATTAAAAGAAACCACCAAATTTCGTTTGGATGAGACAGGCGAATACAATTTGGTTTATCAACTGTCGCAAGCGAGTGATATCGAAGAAAAACATGCCATTACCGTCAGTGACGAAATCGCTAGCCTAGTAAGCCTAGAATCCCCTTCTAACGCCAGATTAGGCGAACGAATTCAAATGAAAGACGGGACTGTCTATTATCAAGGTGAAACAAGCAAAGCGACTGCCTCTTTGCTTTCTCCTTCGGGCAAAATTTATTTAAACGGCGAGCATGTTTTAGACGAAAAAGGAATCTATACCCTTCGTTATTCTTATTCCATGGACGGAATCCTTCAAACGCAGGAAAAGAAAATCGGGGTTTATGGAACTTATGAATCGTTATTTAAAGGGGATGGGGGAAAAGCAACCTTCGGTCCATTCATGAGTCATGAGGAACAATCTGGCATCACCTTGTCTTTGAACGATAAACAACCGCTTGTTTATCAAAAGAAAATCAACCTTAACCAGATTGCCTTTGATGAAAACATTGCTGATCTAAGCCAAAATATTCCGTTGATTGAAATGGTATCTTTGCCACATACCAACGCAGTGAATGATGCAGAAGGGCTTTATATCATTTTGACGGACGCCGAAGACGCGAGCAACGAAATTCAAATTCGAGTGAAATATGTTCCTTATTCACCAGGTTCTTCTGTGGTTCGCACGAAAGCAAAAGGGCAAAGCTGGGTTGGCTATTACTGGAATTTCTGGAACGATATGTCATTAGAAGTGGATTCCGCGCAGACGCACGAAGAAGGCGGATTTGCTTTAGGATACAATTTTTCTCACATTTTAAATGGCGCGGAATTTGCCAACAACAAATTATCGCTCTATTTCAATGCAGAATCGAATCGCCTTTATGGGCGACCCTGGCAATTAGAAGGTCAGGGCGCTGCTTGTAAGGGGCAAAAAACACCATGGTTAATTCGCGATTATTCCACGAACGATCCAACGCTTTCTGCCTTCGATACGCCTTGGGCTGGCTTTTCCTCTGGAGAAGTCTATATGAGCATTTATGCTTCCGGCGTGAATGGGACTGCCGATTTTGGCGTTCTCAATATCGCAGGAGAGGATTTAACACAAGAATATGAATATGATGACGACGCCCCAACGCTTGAATTCGCTTTAGAAGACAAAAAGAATCCTCCTTTGGCTGTCGTGGGGAAAAGCTATCGATTGCCAGCTTGCACCGCCAAAGATCCAAGTGGGAACCATGTCAAAATCGTGTCTCGTGTCTATTCGGGGAACACCGTGATTCCGATCGTAGACGATGCCTTTACACCGAATTTTTCTGGTTCTTACACCATCGCTTATACGGCAACGGACAGCTATGGCAATCAGACCACAGAATCCTTAGAGATCGAAGCTAAATCGACGGTGAATAAACCAAAGATGACCTTTGATTCTTCCTTCCCGACAACTGGCTATGTTGGAGAAGATATTGCTCTCCCTACGCCGATCATTTCAGATGGTGCTGGCGCAGCTAGGTTCGAAATCAAAGCGTCGATATCAGGCCAAACGCAAATCCTTAACGATCAAGTGCTTTCTCTTACGAAAAAAGGGAATTACGTGATTACCTACACCGTCACGGATTATGTGGGCCAATCTTCTAGCAAATCATTCTCTTTGAACGCAGATTATGCCCCGATTCCCTTGGTAGATGAAAATTCGTTACATTTGCCATCCTATTTTTTCGCCGGCGATTCTTATTCTTTAGAAATGTTAAAGGGTTATTTCTATAGCTCCGCAGGCAAAGAAACTTTGGAACCGAGCGTTACGGTAAGCGATGGCGGCGGACTAAAGAAAATAGACGCTTCCACGAATTATGTGCCTGAAGCTTCTGCTTCGGTAAATTGTGCCACCATTACCTATACTTATCGTTCTAACAGTGGTGCAAGCAAGACGTTTGAAAAGGTGATCCCGGTGATTTCTCCGGTCAAAGACTGGAATTTCGTCCAAGAATATTTCCCTGGCGAAAATTTGAATGCATCAGCTCAGAAATCTTCGCTAAAATTTTCTGCGAAAGAAAGCAATCAAGCTTATTCCTTCAGCTTTGCGAGAAAGATTCTAGCTTCTGTATTCTCTTTTTCCTTCTTACCTAAGAATTCAAAATCATTAAATTTCACCTTGCTTGACGCCTCTTCCTTATCTGAAGTCGCTTCTTTGTCTATCCGTCAGTCGAACGGGCAATGGTTCGCTTCGGTGAATGGTGAAAAAGAAAGAAAACTCGTGCTCGGAAATGATGGGGAAATCACCATTCGTTATGATAAAAACAAGCAGGTGATCACAGATCAACGTGGCGTCGCCTTGTCTTCGGATGTTATTTTCCCTAGCGATTATCTTTATATGAATTGCCAAGTGACGGGCGGAGAAGAAATCGAAGGCTTAATGCTTTGCAATCAAAATTTGAATTATCTCCGCACCGATTCCACCGCGCCGATTTTGCAAGTCATGGGTAGCGTTTCTGGTCGTTTCGCTCCTGGCTCGACCATTGAGACGCCTCTCGCTTATGCTTATGACGTTTTATCCGCGCAAAGTGGCATCCGTTTAGAAATCCGTCGTGACGGTGAACTCATCGAAGAACTGGATGGTTCTGTTACCCACTCTTTGCAATTTGAGACGTTTGGCGAATACGAACTTCGTTATATCGTTGAAGATGGTTCTGGTAACGAAGAAAGCGTTTTGTTGCATTTCACCATTTATGATCCGATTGCGCCGTCTTTGACTTTCATCTCTGCCTTGCCAACAGAAGCAAAAATTGGCGACGTGGTGCAACTACGGAACTATATCGTTGAAGATAATGAACCTAGCTCAGTAATGGTCTCAATCCACGTCATCCGTCCGAATGGTTTGATTTCTTCGGTGGAAGGCGATACCTATACTTTCGCTGAAAGCGGCAGTTATGTCATTACCTATTTGTTGAGGGACGGGAATGGCAATTATGGTGTTGTTAACCATAAGATTGTGGTCAAATAAGGAGGATAGATATGAAATCCCATGCGATTCAAAAAATAACGCTTCTTACTTTCGCTACTCTGGCCTTGAATGGTTGCACGCACGGCCAGCCTTCTGTTATTCGTTCTTCAGAAATCGAATCTCAATC
>CADAUN010000175.1 GCA_902791085.1 uncultured Erysipelotrichaceae bacterium
CCGAAGACCCAGGAACGCTCTTCCGTCCCGGCTTTGCTTCCGACGGATCAGACGGAATCAACGCAGGCAAAGGCTTTTCACTTGAGTAGATCACTGGGCAAGAAGTCACACCGCGTTTCCTTAACTCGTGACGCATTACTCTGGCCAAAGGATCGGTATTGGTCTCAAACAAATCGCCAATCTTTAATTGGGTAGGGTCCATTCGATTCCCGCATCCTAAGCAAGAGATGATTGGAGTATGCGAAGCTTGCGACGAAACAATGATGGCAATCTTCGCGGAAACCGTATCAACGGCATCGATAACGCCGTCAAAAGAAGCGAAATCGAAATGAGAAATCGTGTCCGGCAAGACAAATTCTTGGTGAAGCGTCACTTCTGCTTCTGGATTGATAGACAAAATCCGTTCTTTTGCCACGTCGCATTTGGCTAAACCGATGGTCTTTTGCGTGGCTAGCAATTGACGATTGAGATTCGTAAGAGCAAAAGAATCCGCGTCGATCAAATCAAAATGGCCGATCCCAGAACGGGCTAATGCTTCCAAAGCAAATCCCCCAACGCCTCCGAGGCCAAATAAGGCCACGTGGCTTTGTTGCAAAATCGCGAGCTTACGATCTCCGATTAACATGCGAAATCTTGACCATTCATCCATCATGCAGGCATTTATTGTAACGCGATTTTGTCTTTGCTCCAACCAAGCAAATCCGGAAATGCAATTTCTCAACATATTATAAATTTATCCTTAGATACTGCACTTATCCTTGTATTGCAAAGAAAACGATGTGTTAAAACCCCACTTTTTCTTCCTTTCTTCTAGGTAACGGATGGGTTCTTTTCTCTTTTAAACGCGATGAAGATAAAGAAATCGCATTCTTTTTGCGTTACACTTTTGAAGTCAGGGGAAAGTTATGAATCTCGAAGAACGAGTCATTAGCAAAGAAGTTGTGTTTGAAGGGGAGAAAATAAAAGTTGTGGTAGAAAATGTCATTCTCCCTAATGGCGTCACAGCAAGACGCGAATTTGTGAATCGTCGTTCAGGGGCTGCCATTCTTGCCTTAAACGAAGACCAACAAGTAGTTTTGATGGAAGAATATCGCCATCCTTTTGAAAAAACGATTTTGACGCTTCCCTATGGAAAGCAAAAAGGCGAAGAAACGTTGCTTCAAACAGCGCAACGCGAACTCAAAGAAAAAACTGGCTACTCTGCTGCTGAATGGGTGCCGCTTGGCGGAATGATTCCCGCCCCTGCTTATTCCGACGAAGTCGTTGCTCTTTTCTTAGCCGCTCATTTGAATTCAAGTGCGCTTCCCACGCAAAACGATCGGTTTTTCAATCGAAAATCGTTGCCGCTTAACGAATTCTTCCGTCTTTGCGATAACGGAACGATCCTTGATGCTAGAACCATTCTAGCTGCCTATCGTTTCCGTTCTTATCTACAAGAAGCGACCGGAAAATAAGATTTTTTCATTGCTGACTGGAAATCCTTCCTGGCGCCTTTTTGTTTCGCTTAATGTTCATGTCATTGCTCATTCTTATCGCTTGGAATCTTTTTATTTCGAAACGTGCTTCACACGCTAAGAAAAAGTCAGTATCATTCATTCGTTTCTTATGGCTTCTTGCTTAGTAGCGGTAATTTTCTTAATCTTCGTCTCGTTGGGATTGCCCGATTCTTTGTTAGGATCGGCCTGGCCACAAATGCGAGCGGATTTCGCCGTTCCTTCCTCTTATGCCGGTTATGTTTCGATGACGATATGTTTCATGACCATCATCTCCTCCTTACTTAGCCCCCGTTTGATTCAGAAAGTCGCGACCAAATGGATTTGTGTCGTTTCAATTGCGCTCACCATCATCGGTTTGCTTGGGTTTTCTTTTTCTCCTTCTTATTGGTTCCTATTTCTTTTTGCCGTTCCTTATGGGCTTGGTGCAGGATCCATCGATGCTTCCATCAATCATTATGTCGCCAACCATTACCGTTCTAACATCATGAATTTCTTACATTGTTTCTATGGATTAGGAGCAATTATCTCACCGAATCTCATGGGGATTGCTTTAAAGGTTGCCCATTGGAATGAAGGGTATCGTTGGACGGCGTATCTTCAAAGTGCCATTCTTTTGATTGTCTTATTGACGTTGCCACTTTGGAAGAAAACGAATCCCCCTTCTATAGAAGAAAAGAACGTGCCCGTCGCGGGATTAAAGGAAACCATCAAAGTCAAAGGAGTATTTTTGACTCTGCTTGCTTTCTTTTCCTATTGCTCTGCCGAAGGAATCTCCTTTCTTTGGACGGCAACATATATGGGAGAAATTCATTCTTCTTTATCCCCAGATTTAGTCGCATCCTCTGGCTCGCTTGTCTTCTTAGGGCTCATGCTTGGACGCCTTTTTGCTGGATTTGTCTCCAATCGGTGGGGCGATCGTTTGTTAATTCGAATTGGACTTATGATCGAATTCATTGGAATATTATTGATTGCGATCCCTGCTTCTTCGCCTCTTATAACGGCGATTGGCTTTGCGATTATGGGGTTAGGAATGGGGCCGATTTACCCTTCTATCCAACATATGGCTCCCACGAATTTTGGTCAAAGATATTCCGCTTCTGCCATCGGGATGCAAATGGCTTCGGCTTATGTCGGGTCTACCTTCATGCCCATGCTATTCGGCTTAGCACAACAATCGTTAGGCATCTCTATCCTGCCCTATGTGGTGCTTGGTTTCGCGATTTTAAACGGCACTTTCTTAGAATTGGCTTATCGCCAAATCAAACGCAATCACTCTCTTTCCTAGGCAAGTAACATTCCCTTTTTGCTAAAACCATCCAGCATTGCTTGGCGTTAAAAAAGATATAAAGCCTTTTCTTTTGGACAACGGAAACTATTTATTTCTTTTTAGTTTCCTTTCACTTGACTATCGTGCCTAGGAGCCATTTATGTAATGAATTGCTTTCTTTTCGAGCAAGATGTCATCAATGCTTTCTTAACCGGCATGGCATTTACTGCAGTTGTCACGAATCTTGTTCCAGAAAACAAAGAGAAAGAAATCGAGAAACGATATCAGCCTATCCTGTCGTTATCGCTTCTCTTAGTGATTGTCTCTTTAGGAATGCCATTAAATATCAAAACAATAGCCGGGGCTGGGATATTTACGTTGGTGTATATCCTTTCGCGTGCCATAGGAAAA
>CADAUN010000176.1 GCA_902791085.1 uncultured Erysipelotrichaceae bacterium
TGTTTCATGGCTTCAATAACATCCGTCACTTGGTAGGCGATGGACTCTAAGGAAGCCCGAATAATATGATCTCTCGTCGTTCCGCGCGTAATGCCAAAAATCGTGCCACGGGCATACATATCCCAATAAGGAGCGCCTAAGCCCGTAAAAGCAGGTACCAAATAGACGCCGCCATTGTCCGCGACTTTGGTCGCAAAATATTCGGAATCAGCCGCGTCGACAATGAAACGCATGCGGTCACGAATCCACTGAATCACCGCACCTCCGACAAATACAGAACCCTCTAATGCATATTCGGGTCGATGATACTTATCTTCTGAGGCAGCTAGGGTGGTAATTAAGCCATGATTGGATAGACATGGCTTCGAACCGATATTCATTAATAAGAAGCAACCGGTACCATAAGTGGTCTTCACTTCCCCTTTTCGGAAGCAAGTTTGACCGAATAAAGCAGCTTGTTGGTCACCGGCAACGCCAGCAATTGGAATTTCGGTGTCAAAGAGATTGACGTAGCCAAAAATACTAGATGAATGCTTTACTTCTGGTAACATGCACATCGGGATACGTAACGCATCGCAAATGGTTTTGTCCCAACATAATTTATGGATGTCAAAAAGCATTGTGCGCGAAGCGTTCGTGTAATCGGTCGCGAAGACTTTGCCATTGGTCAATTTCCAAACGATCCACGCATCGACCGTCCCAAATAATAATTCTCCTTTTTCCGCTTTTTCTCTTGCGCCTGGGACATGGTCCAAAATCCATTGCAATTTGGTCGCGGAGAAATAGGCGTCCAAAATCAATCCGGTGGTTTGACGGATGTATTCGCTTAATGTTTTGTTTTTCTTAATTTCTTCGACAATCGGGGCAGTTCTTCGGCATTGCCAAACAATCGCGTTATAAATGGGTTTCCCGGTGATTTTATCCC
The DNA here is from genome assembly GCA_902791085.1 of uncultured Erysipelotrichaceae bacterium. GTDB lineage: Bacteria > Bacillota_I > Bacilli_A > RFN20 > CAG-826 > UBA4951. Next base: position 926 of record CADAUN010000176.1, read on the forward strand.
AAACGATGGTGGTTTCCCGTTGGTTGGTAATTCCAATCGCTTCAATGTGATAGGGACGGATGCCCGATTGGGCAATCGCCTCCGTCATCACCGAATATTGCGAAGAGAAAATCTCCATTGGGTCTTGCTCGACCCAACCTGGCTGCGGGAATATCTGCTTGAATTCTTTTTGAACGATTTGGACTGTTTTTCCAAAATTGTCGAAAATGACGCAGCGACTCGAAGTCGTTCCTTGATCCAGGGAGACGATGTAACGACGTTTCTTTGGCGAGCCGTCTGGATTTTGATAGTTCATGCTTTTTTCACCTCTTTGGTGGCAATGACGTTCGCCTCTAGTCCTAAGACATGCGGAATCAATATTTGCCCTAACGCCACCGGCGCTTCTAATTGAAGACGATTGATTTCTTTCATGACATCAAACATTTTTTCTTTGGGGATCGGTTGATCAGTTTTTACGGATACGCGGGCGATGACCCCATGATTCACTTTGGCAGTGCTTGTTAATGTGCGCACGGGGTGCGTCACTTCCGCGATGCCATAAGCTTTGCCTCGTGGACAAAAATTGCCTTCAACCGTCAATTTTTCCGTATCGACTTTAATTTGACATCCTCGTGGGCAATTGATGCATACCATTTCACGAATCATGCGTTCACCTCCTCGACGTCAAGCGTGATTTCGCTTGCGTCAGACAACATTTCTTTTTTGATTTTCAAAGATTCCATTTCGCTAGGAGCAATCCGAAGTTTTGGCAAGCGGAAGAATGCTTCGCCATTCTTTTTGAGCACGAATTTCACGTTGCGTTTAGGTTCTCTAACGCGGAAGAAAATCTCCACTTCGCTTTCCGGCGTGTCTTGCCGTATGAATTGGGGGCAAATGTAGCCGATGCCATTTCCTGGCATCATTTTTACTAACGGGCCTTCCTTTTCGCCTTCGAGAAGATAATGTGCAGCATTTTTTCCGGCTTTTTCGCCTTCGTGCGAGACATTATCGACCAAATCGTGGACTTGTAAGACGTTGCCACAGGCAAAAATGCCTTTCACTCCGGTCTCTAAATTGTCTAACACAAGCGGACCACGCGTCCGTCGATCAAGTTCGATTCCCGCCTTCTTGGAAAGCTCGTTTTCGGGGATTAATCCGACTGACAATAGCAAGGTATCGCAAGAAAAGACAATTTCTGTTCCGGGAATTGGCTGTCGTTTTTCGTCGACCTTCATAATCGTAACGGAAGAAACGCGGTGCCCTGAAGCATCGGCTCGGATATCGGTGACGGTATGGCTAAGATAAAGCGGAATATCAAAGTCATTCAAACATTGAGCGATATTTCTGGCTAGCCCATTGGAATAAGGGCAAAGCTCTACGTCTGCTAAGACTTTGGCGCCTTCTAAGGTCATTCGTCTTGCCATGATTAAGCCAATATCGCCACTTCCTAAAATCACGATGCGCTTCCCGACTAAATATCCGTCGATATTGCAATATTTTTGCGCCGCCCCGGCAGTATAAATGCCAGCCACACGGTCGCCTGGCGTCGCAATGGCGCCGCGAGGGCGTTCGCGACATCCCATGGCAAGAATAATGGCTTTTCCTTTCAATAACTGGATGCCTTTTTCCTCCGATACGGCCGTAATGACATGATCGGCTGTTAAGTCGATTGCCATGGTTCGAGAACGAATGGCGACCGAAGTCGAAGCCAAGAAATTCTCATAACGTGCCGCATATTCCGGCCCAGTCAATTCTTCTTGGAACCGATGCAAACCAAAACCATTATGAATGCATTGATTTAAGATGCCACCCAAGGTGTCATCTCGTTCCAAAATCAAAATATCGCGAATCCCCTCTTGATAAGCGCCATAGGCCGCTGCCATGCCGGCAGGGCCTCCGCCTAAAATAATCAAATCGTGTTGTTCCATCTTATTTGCCTTCCTTCGTTTTGCCAATCACCACCGAAGACCCTTCGCGGTCTTGATAGACTTCCAAAGGCGAAAGGTGCAATTCTTCCATTAACAAATGGAAAATCTTGGGGCCGCAAAATCCGCCTTGGCAACGCCCCATTCCCGCATTGCATCGCCGTTTGATGCCATCAATCGTAGTTCCCGGAATTGGAGCATGCATCGCGGCTATAATTTCCGCTTCCGGAACCGTCTCACAACGGCAGATAATCTGCCCATAACGCCGATCTTTCTTTAAAGCGGCTTCTTGTTCTTCTAACGTCATATCGCGGAAACTCTT
>CADAUN010000177.1 GCA_902791085.1 uncultured Erysipelotrichaceae bacterium
TTTCTTCTTACGGAACTTATTTTTGTTCCGAACGAAAGGAATAGCAAGAGAATTTTACCTTTCTCTTTTTCAAACGAAAAGGAGACGTTACAATGAAAGCAATGTTTTATGCCCTTTTTTCTTTGATTGTATTGTTAGCTGGCGTTATCGGTGCTTTAGCCGGCATTGGCGGCGGAGTCATCATTCGTCCTGCGCTAGATGCATTCGGATATTTTGAAAACCCCTCGATTACCAATACGATTTCTTCTTTTTGCGTGCTATTTGTGGCCCTTACTTCCATTGCCAAACGCTTCTTTTCCAAAACAAAGATCCCGAATTATAAAACGGCTGTTTTCTTAGGCATCGGTGCAGCCATCGGTGGCGTCGTGGGCCAAATCCTATTCGGTTTAATGAAAGCCCATTCCGACAAAAGCTTATTGATTATTGTGCAATCCGCCATCTTGATTGCTTTCTTAATTTTCGTCTTTATTTATATGACTTTTTTGAACCCAAAAGGGGTTTATCTTCATGTGAAATCCCCTTTGATGATGATTTTTATCGGATTTGTGCTAGGAGTGGTTTCCGCTTTCCTCGGGATCGGAGGCGGTCCGATTAATGTGGCGGTTTTGGCATTTTTCTTTGCGATGCCAATCAAAGAGAGTTCCGTCAATTCCTTAATTATCATTATCTTTGCCCAAGTGGCAAAAATTCTCTATTCCTTATGTGACGGAAACATGCTGGAATTGTTTGCATTCTCTTCTTTGGCCGCGCAAGATCAAACCTGGTGGATTTATTTATTGGTTTTGATTCCGATGGCCATCATCGGTTCTTTGATTGGCACCTACTTAAACAAAAAATTGCCCGGCAAAGTCATTTCTATCCTTTATATTGCTACCTTGTTTGTCATTATGGGCATCAACGCTTATAACATCGTGGCCCAAGTGTTGATCCTATCTTAAGGCAAGATAAAAACCTTCTTCGTATTCTGCCCCTAAAGAAAGTGCTTTCCTCTTGGGAAAAATAACGCTTGTCTTTATAATGAAACGCGTGATTACGATTTATTTTACGAGACACGGTCAGACCAATTGGAATAACGAACGCAAAATCCAAGGCCATGTTGAAGTGGACTTGAACGAAGTCGGAAGAACGCAAGCCAAAACGTTACATGACGAACTGCTTTCCGTTCCGCTTGATTTCATTATCGTTTCGCCGTTACGTCGTGCGAAAGAAACAGCCGAGATCATTCGCGGAGAAAGAAATATCCCGATGATTGTAGACCCGCGCATCATCGAAGAATATTATGGCGACATGGAAGGGAAAAGCCGTAGTGATGAGTCTTATTTAACGCAACGTCAATGCTTTGCGAAACGTTATCCCCATGGAGAAGGTTATTTTGATGTGGTTGCTCGCGTCTATTCATTTTTTGATGATATCAAAGCAAAATACGATGGAAAACTGAACACAATTTTGGTTGTCGCTCACGGAGGAATGAGTCGCGTTGTCAACGCTTATTTCCATGATATGACGAACGAGGAATTCGTACGTTATGGCATTCAAAACTGCGAATTGGTCAAATATGAGCTATAGGGTGATTCTATTCACCCTTCCGTAAATCCTTTTGATAAGGCATTATGACCTGGCTCCAAGTCGTCTGGATGTAATCGTGAACGCTAGAAGAGAGTAACGCGTCGGCCAAGCAATCGATTTTTGCCCGATATTCGCTGTCATTTTGATATTTTTTCGTATTGGCAGCCAAGACATTGGCCCGCAAATCCGCCACCTCATCGCTTTCGCCAGGTAACAAAGGATCTGCGCTTAGGTGGGCGGTTAAAGCGGTGTTACAAGGAAGCACCCCGAAGTCATAATCGGGTAAGGAAGCGGCCAAAAGGCTTTCTTCAACTAATGTGATGTTGCTAGGAAGATTGATGGGAACCCCGTTTGTATCTAATTCATATCCTTCAATCAAATTGGCGCTTCGTAAAAGTTCTAACGCGCGGATTTCGTTAGAAATATCGTTACAAATCTCAAAGGTGCTAGTTTTGCTAGGATAGGCGTTATCCGTCGCCTTTCCGCGATAGATTCGCAAGGGTTCAAAATGAACTGCGACAATCGGTTCGATGATTTGGTATTCTGCATTATTCGCATAGGTTTCTAGATAAGGGCGGTGTTGAAAATAATTCGCATCGTATTCCCCATTGGCTACCGCGTCGTTTTGCAAAGTCCAATCCAAAACTTTTACCGACAACGAATAGCCTTGTTTTTCCACGATGGGCCTTACGGCGTTATTAAGAATTAAAGCGTGAGGCATTTCGCTAGACGCAACGGTGATTGTCTTTTGATTGGAAGAAGCACAAGAAGTGAAGGAAGCGAGGAACAAAAGAGAGGATATTAAGGTAAAGATGGATGGTTTTTTCATGAATGAATTCTCCTTTTATCTAATTTTTTTGTCAAAAACAAACCCAATTCTTGGATGAGTTGCACCAAAATGACGACAAGTATGATCATGATCCAAAAGACTCCTTTGGTGAGGAAATCCCCGGTATTGCGGGTATAGAACTGCCAGATATCTGCGATTAATCCTCCAGCGGCAATGTTATAAGCGAAAGAGGTATATCCGATGATATTGACTATCGTGACGGCGGCTCCTAAAAGCAAGGAGGGGCGTGCCTCGCGAAGCAAGACTTTTTCGATGATTTGTTTGTCGCTTGCCCCCATGCTACGAACCGCTTCGATTTCTCCATAAGGAACATCAGCCAAGGATTGTTCAACGATACGAGCAACGTAGGCAAAAGAGGAAAAGAACAAAGGGATGATCATGGTGTACCAGCTTCCGGTCCCGCGACCAAAGATGGCTCGAGTGAAAGGAAGCAAAATAACCGTCATAATGAGACAAGGAACCGAACGAAGAAAATTGGTAAAGATACCTAGCACAAAATTCAACGCTCGATTGGGGTGTAGGCCGCGCTTTGAAGTAACGTGAAGCAAGATTCCTAAAGGTAAACCTACGAGATAAGCAAGCGCAGTCGCGAAAAGAGTCATTAAAATGGTTTCGTAAGTAGCGGTCCATATTTCATTGGCTGACATGTTGATTAACCTCCGTGTAGGCAATGTGATGCAAAGTGAGATAAGTCTCTAATTTTTCAATTTCCTTTGTGTTTTTAGGCATTTT
>CADAUN010000178.1 GCA_902791085.1 uncultured Erysipelotrichaceae bacterium
TAATGGAACGTTGGGAAAAGGAAATCGATACCTCTTTCTTTTTGTCACCTCTCCCGTTTAATTCAGAAGAAAATACGATTGACTCCTATCGGCAAACGACAGAGGAGCTTTTCCCCACTTTCACGAAGCGTTTCGTTGCTATGATGAAAAATGGCGATTTTGTCTTAGAAGGCATTCATCCTTCTTATATTTCCTCTTTAGATCCAACGCTTTCTTATTGGCCTGTCTTGACAGCAGATGATTTAAAGGGCACTTCTTTTGCCTCACGTAAATCAAAAGAAGACGAACGCGACTTTATTTTGTTTCGAAAAGAGGAAAGAATCGGTGAATTCGCCTATCGCTTTTTATCCAAGCACCGGATTGAATTCTTTGGCTTAAAGGGACCAAAATCTTTGCAGAAGCTAATTTTGCAAGAAGCAGTGAATTATTTTTCTAAGAAAATCAAACCCGCCTATTTCGTGCTTACGAAGGTGCGACAAGATATTGCCAAAGAAGCGGGATTTACAAAACGGACCAACGAAAAACACGCTCATTACGAAAAGAAAATCACAAAATAAAAACCTCCCCGTAGGGAGGGAAAGAAGGAATCAATCTTTCTTTTTGGTCGCTTCAATTTCGGCGGCTTCTTTGGCTAAAACAGCCTCTAGACGTTCTTGATCGTCATAGGTGGTGTCGTAAATAAAACGAATTTCCGGCACTTTATAAGTGTCCATCTTTTTGGCTAAAGAAGAACGAACAAATCCTTTGCAACGTTCTAGTTCTTCAAGATTCTTCTGTGGATTCTTGGAACCAAGGAAAGTGACATAGACTTTTGCCAATGTGTTATCGCGATTCATTTCCACGTGATTGACACAAGGCATCCCGACTTTCGCATTTTTTAATTCAAAAGTAAGGATATCGGAGATATTTTTCGTGACCAATGCCTTAATACGACCTTGACGTTGGGCCATTATTCTTTATCCACCATCTCGTAACCTTCGATGATGTCTCCTTCTTTGATGTCATTATAGTTTTCGATGGTAATGCCGCATTCGTATCCTTCTTTGACTTCTTTGGCGTCATCTTTAAACCGTTTCAAAGAGCTGATTTTGCCTTCGTAGGTGACAACGCCAGCACGAAGCAAACGAATCTTTTCGCCTGCTTTGATGACACCAGAAGTGACGTAAGACCCGCCGACAACCCCAATATGAGAAATCTTGAAGATGTGACGGATTTCAGCTTGACCAGTGACATTTTCAACCTTTTCCGCTTTGTACATGCCCTTCATGAGATTGGTCATTTCATCAAGCAACTCATAAATGATGCGATAAGGACGGATTTCGACTTTCGCTTCTGCCGCCATCTCTGAAATATGAGCATCAGGACGGATGTTAAAGCCATAAATAATGGCGTGCGACGCTTGCGCCAACAAGACATCGGAGTCATTGATCGCGCCAGCCATCGCCGAAATGACTTTGACTTTGACTTGATCGTTGGAGAGTTTTTCTAAGGCGGTCCGAAGCGCTTCAGCAGAACCATCGGTATCCGCTTTCACGATAACATTGATCGTTTGAACCTTACCCGCGTTCACCAAATTGTTCAAATCCGCCAAAGTGGCAGCCGAAGTTCCGGCTTGTTGTTGCTCGCGTTTTGCCAATGCGCGCTTTTCCGCGACAGCTTTGGCTTCTTTTTCATCTGGGAAGGCCATAAAACGATCGCCAGCATTTGGGACGGCTGAAAGCCCAGTAACGGCAACCGGCATAGAAGGACCTGCTGTTTTCACCACTTGTCCATAATCATTGGTCATGCGGCGAACTTTTCCATAAATATCGCCCACCACGATGTAATCGCTGTTGGTTAAAGTACCGTTTTGAACCAACAAGGTTGCCTTCGGCCCTTCACCTTTATCCAAATTGGCTTCCAAAACGGTGCCAATCGCATAACGATTCGGGTTGGCTTTGAGTTCCATCATTTCCGCTTTAACTAAGATGGCGTCTAATAAGTCTTCGAGACCTTGCCCAGTTTTCGCAGAGACCGGAATCATCATGACATCGCCACCATAATCTTCAGCGATGACGTCATGGGCCATTAATTCTTCTTTGACACGGCGAGGGTTGGCGCCTGGCTTATCCATCTTGTTGATGGCGACAATAATCGCGCAATTGGCAGCTTTGGCGTGGTTGATGGCTTCAACGGTCTGAGGCATGACGCCATCATCGGCCGCGACAACCAAAACAACAATATCCGTGACTTGAGCGCCACGAGCGCGCATTGCCGTAAAGGCAGCGTGCCCAGGAGTATCGATAATGGTAATCTTTTTGCCATGGAATTCCTTTTGATAAGCACCGATGGCTTGTGAGATGCCACCTGCTTCTCCTTCGGCGACTTTCGTATGACGAATGGCGTCGATAATGGAAGTTTTACCATGGTCAACGTGTCCCATGACAGTGACGACAGGAGCGCGTTCTTTTAAGTCTTTTGGATCATCGGCGATTTCCAAATCTTCAAAATGTTCGGCATCAACAACTTTTTCTTTCTTGAAATCGTAATTGAATTCCAAACAAATGGTACCGATGGTGTCATCATCGAGAGTTTGATTGATGTTCACCACTTTTCCATTCATAAACAAGAATTTTAAAATAGCATTTACTGGAACATTAATCGCTTTGGAAAGTTCAGCGGTGGTCAGGGGTTTCGAATAGACGAAAACACCGCCATTGACTTTGGCGTATTCCTCTTTTTTCTTATTGTGCGGACGGGATTCGAAATTGGCTTGTCGATGGACGGCAGCCTCATTTCTTTCCTTTTGTGACACAAATTGTTTCTTTTTCATTCGTTGGCTCCTTTCTTAACGCTTTTTCGGCATAGGCTTCTGCTGCTTTTTTGTCGGCGATGCCAACAAAATTCACTTCATCATGCCCTAAAGCCTTGCCAAGCTCTTCGGCACTAAAGCTCATATCCATCGGGATATGGCGCCTCGCAAAGCTGGCTTGAATTTTCTTTCCTTCATTGGAGGTGATGTGATTGGCCACCACAAGGAAACGGATATGATCCGCTTCCCGAAGCAATTCTTCGCCAATCCATGCTTTTCCATGAGAATAGAGGATGCCGAGAAAACCTAAACGCGGATCTTGATTCATCGGATGTTCCTCCCGTCTTTAGA
>CADAUN010000179.1 GCA_902791085.1 uncultured Erysipelotrichaceae bacterium
TGGGCAGGCCAAAATACATCCCAGGTCCGAACCATCCGTGGAGGAAGTACGTAGTAAAAGCCAAGAAAGGGTAGAAACAAATTACGTCATAATGACATTCTTTTTGGATAAACGGCAAATATTTTTGGTCTTGCCCTTTTTCTTCTCTTTGTTGGCGATGACTAGAGAGCTCTGAATTAACATAAGAAAACATATCGCTAACTGGCATTGTCTCGAACGAAGAGTCGTCTTTCTTTGATTAGAATATGTTAAGATATGCCTATGTCAAATCCTAAAATATCCTTGATTTTACCGGTTTATCAAAACGAATCAACCTTGCATCGAGCTTTAGATAGCGTTTTTTCTCAAAAGACGACAATTCCTTATGAAGTTGTTGCCGCGATTGATCCTTGTCAAGACCGATCGCTTTCTATCTTGCAAGAATATCAGGCAAAATATCCGAATAAGATGATGATTTTGGCGCCCGAAAAACGGCTAGGAAACGCAAAATGTCGCCAATTCGCGGTAGAACAAGCCCACGGAGAATATGTGGCATTCTTAGATGCCGATGATAAATTACAAGAAAATTTCTTTGCGAAAATGTATGAAGCCATCACCAAATATGACGCCGATATGGTTAGCTGTGCTTTTTATGTCGTCAAAGGACAAAAAAAGGAATGGCATTTCGTTTATCCCTTCCGTCGCCATGCTGTGTTGAATCGGAGAGGCGGATTAAATGCCTATTTTTCTGACGCTGCCTTACGCGGTTTTATGTGGGCGAAGCTTTATCGCCGTTCCTTGTTTTTGTTGACGCCTACGTTGGCTTTGCCTCATCTTTCCGATATGTTTGAAGATCAAGCTTTGAATACGGCTCTGCTTTCCCATTGTCACAAAGTGGTTCTGCTATCTTCTCCTTTGACTTATTATTACAAAAACATCCCCACTTCTTTATCGAGCGTTAAGCGGCAAGATCGCGCCATGTGCCATCTTCGTATTTTTGCCTTGCAGCGCTATTTTTTCGAACAAACTGGCGACAAAGAAGGACTTTCCGCATGGAAAAAGCACATCTTTCGTGCCAAGCAATCCTTCCGTTATGATTTAAAGATAGACCGTAAGAACGGTGCCTCTGCTTCTTCTTTAAAAGAAGTAAAAGTGTTATGGCATGACGTCATTGATTTAAAAAAGCCCCTTCCCAAAGAAGGAGCGTTGGCAGAATGGCTTGCAGCCGCTTTTATCGCTTCTCGTGATAAAGCGTAATCGCGTCTTCGTACGCCGTCTTCAATTGCTTCCCGATCCGGTCTAAAGAACGGTCCAAGGCCACTTGATAACCAGCTTCCAATATGGCTTGGTCTTCGCCATGTTTTAACCAATATGAGATGGTTTGGATAAAGTCTTCATTATTCTTTCCAAAATGGGCGTTCACGCCATCTTTGAGCCATGGATGATAAACGCCAATATCCCGCACCAATAAAGGACAACGCGAAGCAAGGGCTTCTAAGACCACGATTCCTTCCGTTTCTTCGTAAGAGGGGAAAAATAAGCAAGTCGCGCTTTGATAAGCGCCGTGGATCAATTCCCCTTTCACGTAACCTGGAAGAATGACGTTCGCTGGCTTATGGCGAATGGCCCGTAAGATTTTTTCTTGAGTCAAGATGCGAGCCAAATGGCCAAACCAGAAAAATTTGACTTCAGGGAAATGTTTGGCCACTTCTATGAAATCCAAAATGCCTTTCCGTTCAAAAGGAAAGCCGACCCCCATGACAAAAGGCTCATTTTCTTGAAGGGCAAACTTTTGACGAAACGCCTGTTGAGCCGTTTTGTTTTCTTGATATTCTTGGCAATCAATGCCGTTAGAAATCGCAACCACTTTAGGAGAAAAACCGTAGCTCAGAATTAAATCACGCGAATAAGGCGTCGGGGTAATCATGTAATCTGCGCGTGAATACATGTAACGGATTTGTCGATCAAAAGTCGGCTCGACGAGTTTCCAACAACGGAAAGAATGACGAAAATCTTCATAAGTGGAATGGCCATGAACGATCACGGGGATGCCTTTTTGATGGCATGAACGTAATAACCGATGCGATTTTGCCCATAAAGTATTGATGTGGGCAACATCAAAAGGACCGTCTTTTGGATCTTCGGAAAAGTCGATGCCAGCAGATTTTAATGCTCGAATTTGATGGCTTCTTGCGCGGCCGATTCCTGAGTTTTTGATTCCGTTTGCGTCTTCAAAATAAAGCAATACGCGCATGATTTCTAAGCTTTCTTTTGTTCTTTCATGATGGCGACGGAATGCGAACAGCCAATGCGGTTCGCCCCGGCACGGATCATGTCTTCAACATCTTGATAGGTATGGATGCCACCGGCAGCCTTTACTCCCATCGAAGTGCCAACGGTTTTACGCATTAAGGCCACATCGTGTTCTGTAGCGCCGCTCTTTCCAAAGCCAGTCGAAGTCTTCACAAAATCAGCCCCGGCCTTCTTGGCACAAAGGCAACCTTTGACTTTTTCTTCATCGCTTAAATAGCAACATTCCAATATGACTTTAAGGACGTGATTACCAACCGCTTCTTTCACCGCGTGAATCTCTTGGGTGACGAAAGTCAAATCTCCACGTTTCAAAGCAGGGATATTTAGCACCATATCCACTTCATCTGCTCCCATCTTGATGGCGTCAGCGGCTTCAAAAACTTTAGCGGCAGGCGTCATTTGGCCCAAAGGAAAGCCAATCACCGTGCAAACTTTCACGTCGCTTCCCGCCAATAGCTTCTTTGCAACAGGCACGTAATAAGGATTGACGCATACGCTCATAAAGCGATATTGTTTTGCTTCATCGCAAAGCGATTGAATGGCTTCGTAAGAAGCGTCAGCTGCCAATAAAGTGTGGTCAAAAAATTTATTGATGTCCATAGGTTTTCCTCTAAGAAGGATTTTACCCTTTCTAAAACAAAAGAAAAAGGGAAGGTGATAACCTTCCTTTCTCTAACAAACTTTATTTCTCTTTTGCTGCTTTAGCGATGACTTGTTTTCCATCGTAATAGCCGCATTCTGGGCAAACGCGATGGGGTTGAATCATCGCACCACAATGTGGGCATTCAATCATCGTCGGTTGCTTGAGATA
>CADAUN010000180.1 GCA_902791085.1 uncultured Erysipelotrichaceae bacterium
TTTGATTCAAGAAGGGAATGTCGGTTTAGTCAAAGCCGTTGAAAAATTCGACTATACAAAGGGCTTTAAATTCTCGACCTATGCCACTTGGTGGATTCGTCAGGCTATTACCCGCGCTTTAGCCGATCAAGCTCGCACGATCCGTATCCCGGTTCATATGGTTGAGACTATCAACAAGATGACTCGCGTTCAACGCCAGCTCACGCAAGAGCTTGGCCGCGATCCTTCACCAGAAGAAATTTCAACAAAGATGGATGGTGAATTAACACCGGATCGAATTCGTGAAATTCAACGCATTGCTTTGGAACCCGTTTCTTTGGATACTCCAATCGGAGAAGAAGACGATTCCAAACTTGGCGACTTCATTAAAGATGACGCAGAGCAATCTCCTGCCGATTACACGACAAAAGCGTTGCTAAAAGAAAAACTTTATCAAGCGATGGAAGAATGCTTGACCGATCGAGAAGAGAAAGTCATCCGCCTTCGTTATGGATTAGATGATGGCCATCCACGTACCTTAGAAGAAGTGGGCAAAGAATTTGGTGTTACGCGGGAACGGATTCGTCAAATCGAAGCCAAAGCCATTCGTAAATTACGGCACCCAACGCGGGCAAAGCTTCTCGCTGACTATCGCGATTCCATGGCAAACATGGGTCCTATCACTCATCGCGATGATTGAAGATTTCAAAAAATGAATTGAAAATTACCCCTAATCCTAATCAGGAGAAGGGGCAATTTTTATAAGGCAGAACGAATAAAGAGTACGACCGTTCTATCCTCTCGACGAAAAGTTGCTCGATGTCGCGTTAGAGGATTCTTTTTTGATGGCAACCAAACCTAAAATGCCCCCGACAATCAAAAAGGCATTCCAGAAGAGAGCTCCACACACGATTGCTCCCACGTGAGTCGATGTGTTATCCGTGTGATTAAGCACTTTCTTTCGCTTAGAAAACGCGATGATCGACGTCACCAATGCAAAAACGCCAATCAGTAAATAAATGATGCCCGTTGTCGTCGCAGCAGCCGCTTCTTCTCCGCTCGTTGCTCCGCTCATCGCCAAGAAGACTATGCCTAAAATCGATAATATCAATCCCTGCACCAAGCCGATAATAAAGCTAACCAAATAGAAAATCCCAGATGCTCTTCTCATGCTTTTATCCTTTCTTTTGCCTATTTTCCAATAGAAAAAATATTGTCGTTAAGAAAATAATGACATTTTGATGTCTATGATACAAGTCAGAAAGCGGCGGAAGAGGAATTCGAGACGTAAGTAAATTGTTCCATGACAAAAAAGATGAAAGCGCGCCATATGGATTTCAATATGGTAAAAAGAAAGGGAACAATCGCTATTTCTTCACAAAATTTCTTTCTTAGATATGGTAAAATGGCGGCAGTCCTTTTTGGAGGATGTCTCATGAGCAAGAAATTTTATATCACAACACCGATTTATTATCCTTCCGCTTCTCCGCATTTGGGTCATGCTTATTGCACCACAATGGCGGATATTATCGCCCGGGGAAAGCGGTTAAGAGGATTTGATACCTATTTCTTAACCGGTTTAGACGAACACGGCGAAAAGATTGAAGACAATGCCAAGGCAGCAGGGGTAACCCCACAAGAATTCGTGGACCATGTCGCCACGAAATTTATTTCGTTATGGGATACGATGAAGATTTCTTATGATGACTTCATTCGCACCACCCAACCACGTCACGTAGAGACGGTGCAAAAGATCTTTAGTCGTTTTGTGGAAAACAACGATGTTTATCTATCGGCATACAAAGGCTGGTATTGCGTGCATGAAGAATCTTATTGGACAGATACTCAAGTGGTGGGGGAGGAACATCTTTGCCCTGAATGCGGACGTCCTTGCGAAGAAAAAGAAGAACCGGCATATTTCTTTCGTTGTGATAAATATGTCGACGACTTATTAAAATTTTACGATACGAACCCGAATTTCATTACCCCGGTTGGACGTAAAACCGAAATGGTGAATAACTTCATCAAACCTGGATTAAATGATTTGTGTGTGACCCGCACTTCCTTTGATTGGGGCATCCCTGTTAAAGAAGCACCAGGCCACGTCATCTATGTTTGGTTGGATGCGTTAACCAATTACATCACTGCCTTAGGCTATCTCCAAGAAGATGATTCCAAATTCCAAAACTACTGGATGGATCCTGATTGTGAGATTGTCCACTTAATTGGGGCGGATATCACACGTTTCCATACCATTTACTGGCCGATGTTCTTGCAAGCATTAGGATTGCGGCAACCTTCACGTGTCTTTGTCCATGGCTTAATGATGATGAAAGACGGGAAGATGTCGAAATCCAAAGGAAACGTCATCCCCGTTCCTCCGTTAGTAGAACGTTTTGGTGTCGATGCCGTCCGTTATTACTTATGCCGCGAAATTCCTTTTGGACAAGATGGTCAATTCACTCCAGAACAATTTGTGGAACGTTTAAACACCGATTTGGCCAATAACTTTGGCAATTTGGTCAACCGTACGATTTCGATGATTTGGAAATACTTCGATGGGGTCATTCCGGCTTATGAAGGGGAAAAGAACGAACGTGATGCCGCATTAAAAGAGAAAGCAGAGAAGACTATCCGTTCTTATGAAGTCTTGAATGATGACTTAAAGGTGACGGATGCCTATGCGGTCGTGATGGAGCTTGTCAATGCAGCGAACAAATACATTGAAGATTCTGCACCATGGGCTTTAGCAAAAGATCCTTCGAAGAAAGACGAGCTTGCTTCTTGCATGTCTCACCTTGCAAATACCATTTTCTTGGCTGGTACCTTGTTATCCCCTGTCTTGGTGACCAAAATTCCTGAAATGTATGACCAGCTTGGTGTTCCTAGCGAAATGCGGAATTATGAATGCGCGACGCATTTTGGAAGCTTAGGCGGCGTTTCTGTCAAAAAAGGAAGCCCGCTCTTCCCACGGTTAGATACCCAAGCTGAGATTTCCTTCATCGTGGATTTGATGAAGGCGCCGAAAGAAAAAGCTGCGGCATAATCAAAAACCGTCGAGAACCCATTCGAAAGAAGTTCCGACGGTTTTTCTTATT
>CADAUN010000181.1 GCA_902791085.1 uncultured Erysipelotrichaceae bacterium
AAAGTGCCCTGAGGTATTTTTTTTTTTTTTTAATAACGTTATAGTCTTTGAATAACCTTTCCCCATACCAAAAAATAATTTTATGTGCCTTGACAGCAGGGGCTATTGGTTTTAATCCCTCCGAAAAAGTAACGATGATGGCATCGGCTTCCATGATAAGAGCACGGGTTTTCGCCGGTTCGCGATATTCGCAAACGATGTAATCTCTGCTTTTTTCAAAATCAAGGTAACCCAATTTCTTTTTTTCGTCTGGAAGTTCTTCCCGAACGACCACGTGAAAATTACCGACGCCAAATTGACGGCTCAACGTATCACACAAGCCGATTTGGTGATGGTTCATGAAATTGGTAACAAAACAAACACGCATACTAGTTGCCGTATTTTGCTAACTCTTCGTCAATCGCCTGCAGATAATTAGACTGAGAAACAACATTCTCTTTCTTGCCGGCAAGCCGATATAAAAGACGGTATTTTTGATGGGCTTTTCTTTGAATCTTTAACGAAACAATGGCCTCTTCTTTCCCGAATGCTTTCAAAAAATAAATATATTGGCCATGCATGGCGGCACGCGCTTTGAATAAGGAAGTCTGTTTTCCCTTATCCGCCATCCCCTCTAAATGAATGACCCGAGAGGAAGGCACGCTCCAAATTTCTTTTTTTAACACGTGAAGGATTTCGTAGCAAAGCAGGCAATCTTCCGAATACAAGAAAATATCTTTGTCGAATCCTCCGACCGCTTCGAAATCTTCTTTCCTAACCAACGTGCTGGCCGCAATGGCAAAACCATAAATTTGGCAAGGCTCATTGGAATAATTGAACGCATGACGGATTTTTTTCGTGGTTTTTTTATACAGCATGCTTCGCAAGGAAGCATTCTTTTTTTCTTGTTTGATGTTCCGCTCCCGACTGTCAAAAGAGCTAGTTGGTTTTAAGTCTTTGCTATACAAATTGGAAGTCGCCATGCTGGCACGAGGGTGTGTTGATAAGAATTGCAAGAGATAATAGCAAGCGTTATTGATGAGCATGGTGTCTTCGTTTAATAAATAAAGATACTGCCCTTTTGCTTTGGATGCCCCCAGATTGTTCGCTTGTCCAAAACCAATATTGGATGCAGTTTGGTAGACGTGGATAGCAGGGAAATCCTGAAAAGCAGTCAATAAAGCTTGATATTCTTGATCATCACAAGAATTATCGATGATCAAAATCTCATAAGAAAATCCCGAAGACTTTTCCATGAAACTTTTGACGGCGTCCTTGGTAAAGTTCAAGGTGTGATAATTCACAATAAGAACCGATACATCTACCGCTTCCGTGCTATCTTTCTTCATAATCAAATTTCTCTTCGTTACCCCTAAATCTTATCAAGAATCCGCCAAATGGTACTAGAAATCGTTAAAACCCGTTCTTCTTATAGAACGTTGTCATTGGTCGATCAAGTTCAATAACTGCTGCACTGATTTCTCGTATGAAAAGCATTTCAATAAGGCAGCGGCTTGGGCATCATCCATTTTTTGACTAAAAGAATCCATCAAAACAGGCGTGTCAGAAGCAGGAGAAATATAATTGACCGGCAAATCGTGAAAAATTTCATGCATGGTAGGGATATCCGACACGATAAGCTTTCGACACCCGCATTTGATTGCTTCCAAAGGAGGCAGGCCAAACCCCTCGTAAAGGCTAGGAAAGATGAATCCTGCGCAGCGAGAATAAAGATAGGCAAGGTCTTGGTCAGAAAGGTAACCGGTCATCTGAAGGTTGGGAGGCAATTCCTCTTCCGGTAAGGAGGCAAAAACGCGATTTCGAGATCCCGATACAACAAAGCGATCATGGGGGTTGTTCTTGGCGAGGCGAAGAATAAATCGCAAATTCTTATTGGGGCTAGCGCTCCCGACCGTGAAGTAGAACCGATTGTTAGCGATTTCCTTTATTTTAGCGTTTACCGCCTGTGTCTCCGGAAAATCGGGGACGCCAGAATAGAGAACAGCAATTTTCTGATCGGGAAGATGGTAGGTATCCATGAGCTGTTTTTTAGAGAACTCAGAGACCGTTAAGATACAATGACATTTCCTGGCTTCTCGTTTGGCTAAAAAGCGATAGGCGGCATTAAATTTCCAGTTGTAAAACTCAGGATGATACACAAATGCCAAGTCATGAATCATCACGATGTTTTTGTCATTTAAGGAAAGGGGGCAAAGATTGCAGAAATTGAGAAGAAAATTACCTTTTTCTTTCCGAACATATTTCGGCAATCTCATTTGCTCCCAAGCGTAATTCCCTTTTCCACGAAGAATTTTCACGGGGATGTTGGTCAATTTGAATTGCGAATCATAATCTTCGGGAACCACAAGAACAAATTGGTTGCCGTTCCAAAGATCTTTCCGCGCGTCCATCTGTTTGACGTATTCACGCGCCACTCTTTGAACCCCAGTTACGCGTTGTGTTAAGAAACGACCGTTAATGAAGATTTTTTTCATAGTTTTCTAACACCTTTTGGTCAAAAATTTCGCGCGTAAAGTATTTTTGGCACCGATCTTTTGCTCCCTTTGAAAGTTTCGCGTAAAGAGCATTATCTTCACAAAGCTTATTGATATTGCTAGCGTAGGCCTTCACATCCTTGTTGGGCGCCTCTAAACCCGTTTCACCGTCAATCGACACCCAATTGACGCCTGAACCACGAATGGTGAAAGTGCACGCAGGCTTTCCGAAATACATTGCTTCCGCTGAAGAAATGCCAAAAGCCTCGTTTCGCGTGATGGAAGGAAATACAAAAACATCAGAGGCCATTAGATAGGCGTTGATATCTTCATCAGACAATCGACCGACAAAATCGATGTTTTTATATGGTTTTGCCTGCGTTTTCAATTCTTCCGTCAATGGACCGGACCCAGCAATTACAAGCTGAATTTTATCCGGATTCAAATATTGGTCCGCCTGAATGAGGTAGGTTAAGCCTTTATAAGGCACGTGCCTCCCGTAGAAAAAACATATTTTCTTGTTTGCATACTGATTTCTAATTTCAACCGCCTTTTTTTGCTCTTCTACGGTCACATTGGTTCGTTCTTCTCCTACGCAT
>CADAUN010000182.1 GCA_902791085.1 uncultured Erysipelotrichaceae bacterium
AAAGCTTTCTTGTCTTTTTCTCGACTGTCTTTAATTAATTCGCGTTCTTTGTTTAACGGATAAAGCGCAAAATAGAAGCCAAGAGCAATCGTCGATAAAATCGCAAGACTGACAACAGGTGTAACGGCAAGACGAGTAAGGGAGAAGAAACCACCAACAATGACGGCACTTCCGATAGCAAAAACCGAGGAAGGAACAGCGCGAGAAAGACGGAAACGCAAAGCGAAATATACTAACAAAACAAGCGTTGCAATGCCACCTGCCAAATAAACAGAACCCATGGTCGGACTGCCAGCTTCGTAAGTGATTCGATTCGCGCTGACGGTAATATTATCCGCATCGGCGTTCGTATCGATGACCTCTTGCAAGGCGGAAGTTAAATAAGTTTCGCTATTCGTTCCATCAATAGAGAAAGGATAAAGTGTTTCAGCATCAAAATAAGTCGTTAATGGAACTTGGAAGTGATAGACCGTGTATTGGACAATTTGTAAACCATCGTTAATGGAAACGGTCGTATTTTCTAAGCTGACTTCGCCTTGAATATATTCCGTCAAAGCTTTCTCTTCGTAACTGATACGCGACAAAAGATTGTCGTTTAATTGATCTTTTGTCGACATGGTGCGGGTGCTTAGTGAATCCGTCTGAACGCGATATTCCACCGCAATAGAAGTCGTGTTTTCGTAAGCGCCAGCATAATTGAAGATGCCGTTTTTCGAAGGGGCGAAAATGGCCATTCCGATGATTGAGGCCAAACAAAGCGCACCGCCAGCAATGCTCCAAATTTTCTTATGTTTACCAAAATCTTTTTCTGCATACGGACCAAAATAAGTCTGCTTTTGGTCAGCCATAAGGTTGGGAATGCGGCTTTCATCAAGGAAATAAGTAGCGCCAGGATGTTTCTCGCAATCGTTGTCGTTGGCTAACATCCAGCCTTCAAGCTTTCCAAGAGTGAAATTGAAGATGGTGCCAAAGAATACCGTCAAAATTAAGGCGAGACCGAATTTTCCGACAGCACCCGGCACTAAGCCATATACGCAAAGGCCAAGGATAAGGGAAACAATGTTGGCATCGATCATCGGCCAAACGGATTTCTTATAGGCTTCCGCTTCTGCTTTCTTTAATGTACGGCCTTTATACATTTCCTCTTTTAATTTGGAGAAATAGTAAGCGCCGCCAAACATCGTGACACCAACGCCTAAGATAAAGCCAATTAAGGCACCGATTCCAAATTGAGCGCCGAAATAAGCAAAAAGAAGAATGCCAAATTCAGCGGCTAAGATACCATTAGAAAGAATAGACAGAGCGCCTAAATGATAGAAAAGAGAAAGAACGACGGCAGCCACCGCTAAAGCGACTACGCAGGCAATCATCGTCGGACCCCAATGAATGGACAAGTGCCAATCATCTGCTTGCGTTAGAGCGTCAATGGAAGCAGGTACCGTTACGGAGTAGTCGAAGGTGATGTCGTAATCATAGGCGTTTGCATTCAAGACAGAGCAATAATACAAAGCTGCTTTGTAAGCCGCGCCGGCTTTAGAAGAGTCAAAATTGCCATCTTTAATGGCATCGGAGTTAGGAACCAACTGAAATTTTTTATAATTGTTGTTTTCGTTGTTGGAATCGACATACCATGCGTTTGCCGCACTTTCGCCAAAGACCAAACGTTTTGCCATATTGGGGTCATAATCTTCAGACGAGGTGTTCGTCGCGTCAAGATAATTATCGCCTTCTTGCATGTGGTTCCAGAGAACGATATAAGAATAAGAGGCTTCCGTGGAGGCGGAGGAATCAGCTTCATGAGAATTGTCCGAAGCATATTTAATTAATTCGTTTAATTCGCCCGATTCCCCTTGGGCATTGACTTCAATGGTCACCACAGGGACATTGTTGATGTATTCGATTTGGGCTGTATGTCCGTCGAACATGGCATTGTCGCGATAAGAAGGATGAGACGGGGCCCCTTTTTGGAGGTCTTGCGTTGGCGCGCCGACACCAATGGTGATATCTTGTCCAGAGAAAGAAAGATAATCTTGAAGATAACGATATTCGGTGTCATCTTGTGACGCCGTACGGACGACGACTTTGATGGTATCGTATCCTTCTTTGTTCACTTCTGCTTCGATATTCCAGTTTTCCAAACGGTCTTTCATTTCTTCAGCGACTTCGTCAACCGCACCATAACCATCCGTTTGTTGGATATAATTTTCGGCTAAAACGCCATTGTAGGTCGTGTCTTTTTTTGAAACCTTAAAATACAAAGCACGGCTATCGCCGTAACTGACATCGGTATCCATCATAGTGACCGCTTTCCCGATGGTGGCCAAAGAGCCAAGCATCAACAGGGCGCTCGTCAGAATGTATCCCCATTTCCGTAACATATCGTTCCTCCGTGCCTCGCCGAAAAAAGTCGGCTGGCAATGCGGTTATTATTTTACGCGCGCACCCGTAGGGTGACAAGGGGAAAAGACCACAAAAGAAAAGACCCCGCGATTGCGGAGTCTTTATCTTCAAAGTAAAAATCCTTGATGAGGCAAATTTAAATGGGCGCGGGCTTTGTTTGTGACTTCTCTACCTCGCGGCGTGCGGTTAATCATCCCAATCATGACCAAATAGGGTTCATAAACATCTTCCAAATTGGTGATTTCTTCGCCAATCGCAGAAGCAATAGACTCAATGCCGACCGGTCCGCCATGAAATCTTTCGATGATGGTGCGGAGGTATTTGATATCGACATCATCTAAGCCAAGATCGTCGATTTTTAAGGCTTGCATCGTTTGATTCGCCACTTCGACGTCGATATGATCTTTTTCTTCATAAGAAGCAAAGTCTCTGACCCGGCGGAAAATGCGGTTGGCAATTCGGGGGGTGCCGCGGCTCCTAGAAGCCAAAACGGAAACAGCGTCAGGGTCAATCGGCATATTTAAAACGCGCGATGTCCGCCGAATGATTTGACCGATTTCTTCTTGGGAATAGAAGTCCATTTTGGCGGAAATGCCAAAGCGGGCGCGCAAAGGAGCGCTTAAATCGCCAGCTCTCGTTGTCGCGCCGACTAACGTAAATGGCGGCAAGG
>CADAUN010000183.1 GCA_902791085.1 uncultured Erysipelotrichaceae bacterium
GATAGAAAAGGCGAAACGAAAGAAAGATTTGTTTTCGCCCCGTCTTTTTTAACAAAAAGAAAACCCCGCGTGAAAGCGGGGTCATAAAAGAAAATGGAAGAATTAGGCAACGTTGGCGGCATTCTTGTTTTGGAATATCTTCCAAAGGAAAGCGGCAACCGCGGCACCGGCGAGCGGGGCTAACAAGAAAACCCAAATTTCACTAAGTCCGGTCATATTGCCGCCAATGGCAGCAAAAACAGCCGCGGAAAGAGAACGGGCAGGGTTCACTGAGGTGTTGGTAATGCCGTCCCCCACCAAGTGAGCGCCGCAAAGAGCGAAGCCGATGACTAAGCCGCCGACTTGGTTAAATTTGTTGTCGGCCGTAACGCCTAATACTGCCAAAACAAAGAGAAGCGTCAAGACAAATTCCATGACAAAAGCACAAAGATAACGGATGCCTTCGCTAGTATTCGCTAAATAACCGGCTTCAGCCACATTGGCTCCCGTGACATCATAACCGCCACGAATCGCACCGATTGTCGCAGATCCGCATAAAGCGCCAAGAACCTGGAACAAGCAATAGAAGCAGAAATCTTTCCAAGAAATGTCACCTCGAATGGCCATGGCTAAAGAAACAGCCGGATTCACGTGTCCGCCCGAAATGCGTCCTACGGAATAAGCTAAGATGATGATGGCCATGCCAAAGGCCAATGCGGTTCCCACGTAGCCAGCGCCAGCGACGGCTGCGCCTACGCCAATGACAACCAGGATGAAAGTGCCGATGAATTCGGCTAAATACTTTTTCCAAGAATCTGACATGATGTTCGATTCCCTCCTAATATGCGCTTATTTTAATTCTCCAAAAGAAGAAGGGATATAATTTTCGTAGTTTGTTTTGAAAATGAGACAAACTAGGTATTATCGTTACTTTTATGATTGTTTTTGCTAGTGGGCGTACCGATATTCCAGCCTTTTATGCCAAATGGTTTGATAACCGTTACAGGGCAGGCTTTTTCGATACAAGAAATCCTTTTGTTCCTTCTCAAATATCTCGCATTTATGTTCATGACATCGATGCGTTGGTATTTTGTTCCAAGAATCCTACCCCGATTTTGCCTTATTTAAGCCATTATCAGGTTCCGATTCTTTTTCAAGTCACGCTCACCCCATACCATAAAGACATTGAGCCAGGAGTAGGGGATAAAACAAAAGTGATAGAAGCCATTCGCGTTTTGTCTCGCCAATTAGGAAATGATCATGTTGATGTCCGTTACGATCCGATTTTTCTTTCTCCTCGTTATTCGGTTTCTTACCATCTTAAAGCATTCGATCGCTTAGTCAGCCAATTAGACGGCATGACTAAACGAATCATCGTCTCTTTTATGGACCGCTATCAAAATACGCGTATCCATGCCAAAGAAATCGCTGCCAGAGAATGGACCGAAGAAGACTATCGCGCGATTGGAATGGGCTTTTCCGAAAGTGCAAAAAAGCACGGAATGCAAGTGCAAACGTGTTTTGAAAAACGAAATCTAACCGAATATGGTTTTGTGGCCGGTGACTGCATTCCTTATGATCGCTTGTTAGAATGGACAGGAAAGCGTTTCCCACTTTCGAAAATTCGCCCCGGAAAAGGTTGCCATTGTGTCCAAACCGTTGACATAGGCGCCTACAATTCTTGCCCTCATCGGTGTTTATATTGCTATGCGAATTATCGAGAGGAAGAGATTGCTACCAATTTCGCTAATCATCGTGATGAGAGTTCTTTGCTGGTCGGAGAAATCGGGGAGAACGATCGAATAATCGTTAGAAAAAGGTAACAAAATAAATCGATAATAAATTATATTTTTGTTACCTATTAACAATATAAATTAACGCTTTTCATCAAAAAAGGAGCCACATGGAAGGGGGTAAACGTGGCTCCGGGATGCGGGCGAGAGGAAATGCATCGAAAAAGGAAGAAAGTTGTTTTGATCTTTCGAAGAATCGAAAACCATCGTTAGGATAAAGCACCGCCTATAGATGTCAATGAAAATTCCGTATTTTGATATTTTTATCGGAAGAGAAAAGAGACGAAAGGGAGCAAATTAAGAATGCAACGCCTTTTTCACCGTGTCAGGAGCCAAATATTGGAAAGTGACGGTGTCACAATAAGGCGTTACTTGCTTTAGTTGTTCTTCCGTTTCAATGGTCCACACATTCACCAGGTGTTTCTTTTGATAACGCTGCACCCGTTTTTCCTTGGTCATTTTGTCTTCTAGATCCAAACTTTCGACCGTGTGACGGAAACAATATGTCCATTCAGAAGAAGTGGAAACCAACAACTGACGGATGATGCCTGTTCCTTTCATCTTCCATAACGCCCGCGGGTCAAAGGAAATCAACAGATAATTTTTCTTTTCTTGAATTTCACTTAATTCCTCTTTAAGGCGTTTGGCTAGTGGCGCGTAATTCTTTTCATAGACTTTTAATTCAATTACCATCGGGACTTGTTCTTTGGTAAGGTTAAGCACCTCTTGGAACGTCGGAATTTCTTCTCCGTCGAGCAACCGATAATTGGATTTGATTTCATTCAAAGTCAAATGTTCGATGATTCCTTCTTTTCCGGTGACGCGTTGAAGCTCGGAATCATGGCATACCACCAACACGCCGTCTTTCGTTAAATGGACATCTAATTCAAAGGCGACGTGGTGATCGATGGCATTTTGAAACGCATTTAAACCATTCTCTGTACGGGAATCATCATGTAGACCCCGATGAGCGATGCCATCGAGGAATAAGGGGTTAAGACGCGAAAGGCATTTGGTTTTATTCATGGATTAATCCTCAGCATCCATCGATTCTAATCCTTTTTTGAAAGAAGTTTTCGTATTTCGCACATTTTTCACGAATAAGAACACCAAAAAGGAAACGCTGATGCAAGACAATGCATAAATCGGAAGATAGCCGAAATTGAAACGAGGATGCAAGAGCAAAAGACCGAGCAAACAAGGGGTGATCGTCTGTGCTGCCATGGAGGCGGCATAGTAATATCCG
>CADAUN010000184.1 GCA_902791085.1 uncultured Erysipelotrichaceae bacterium
CGCGGCGAGAGAAAACGGGAACCCCTCGCTCGGGGTTCCCGTTTCTCAATGATCAGCGCCTTTTTTAAATGTGTCCTTGACATGGGGTCCACATTACTAGAGCTTGCCGTTTTTGGTTATAAACCGAGTTGTTCTTTTAAAGAAGCAAAGATGGCGTCTACCCGTTGTTCAATGCCGAGGTTATCTTTTTGATACACTTCAACATAGAATTTGCATTTCGGCTCCGTGCCAGAAGGACGAATGGCAATCCAAGAAGAATCCGAGAAAATCATTCGAATCACATTGGATTTTTCTAATGTAATCGGTGTCTTCTCTCCACTTTGGCAATCTAACGATAGTGAAGTTTGATAATCTTCTAACCGTGCGATTTTCTTCCCGGCGACTTCTTTTAGGGGGTGAGCGTGAAGACGATCCATTAAGGACGTCATCTCCCTTAGACCTTCTTGGCCTTCAAACATCACCGAAATGGTTTTGGTCGCATGATATCCGTATTTCTTTTCGAGATTTTCGTAAGCAATATCAAGCGGAATTCCTTTTAAGTGATACCAAAGGGCCATTTCACTATAAAGCAAAATGGCTTGAATCCCGTCTTTGTCGCGAACAAAAGGACGAATTAAGCAACCATAAGATTCTTCATAACCAAATTCAAATTTAGGGCCGTGTCCCAATTTTTCATAATAATCAATCCGGTTGCCGATGTATTTAAATCCCGTTAAGAAAGATTCGGTTTTGATGCCATACGCGTGCGCAATCTTTCGCCCTAAATCGGAAGTCACGATGGTGTCGTACATGACTCCATTAGAAGAAAGCAAGCCTTTCTCCTTACGTTCAGAGAACAAATAATCGATCAACAAGGCGGCTGATTGATTGCCGGTAAAGCGTTCATAGGTGCCTTTTGAAGAACGATAAGCCACGCCGCAGCGATCGCCATCAGGATCGGTCATCACACATAAGTCGGCACCTTCTTTTTGGGCAAGACGGATTGATTCGATAAAAGACTCTGCCGTTTCGGGATTCGGAGAAAGAGTTGCTCCAAAGGCCGGATCATGAACGCATTGGGATAAAACCGGAATCACTTCATAACCGCAGTCACGAAAAACGCGCATCGCATTTTCGTAAGAGGCGCCATGTTGAGGGGAATAAATGATTTTGAATCCTTGTTTTGGCAGCGAAGGGTTAAGTTGGCAATTCTCCACTTCTTTCACGTATTCGTCGTCGATAGAAGGAGGAAGGATTGCAGTCGCTGCAGGAGAAGGATCTTTTGGAGCTTTTGCTTCTAGTTCATCGGGTAATTGATTTAAAAAGCGAAGCATCTCGTTCACATCATCGGGCAACAATTGGCAACCGGTGTCGTCATAGATTTTGTAGCCATTATATTCTTTGGGATTGTGAGAGGCCGTAATCATAATGCCTCCACAAGCCCCTTTCTTACGAACGGCATAAGAAAGTTCAGGCGTAGGACGTAAGGCATCAAAAAGGAAAGCAGGGATGCCTTCTTCGTTTAGGATATGTGCCGCCTCTAACGCAAAATCGCGCGAATGATAACGATTGTCATGTGAAATCACCACGCCTTGCTTTTTCGCGGAGGGATATCGATGTAACAAATATAATCCAAAGGCAATGGTCACCCGCCCCACAGTATAAGAATTCATGCGGTTGGTCCCTAAGCCTAATTTGCCACGCATTCCCCCGGTGCCAAATTCCATGTCACGGAAGAAAGAATCAGAGATTTCTTCCTCCTTCATGGAACGAAGAGCTTGTTTCTCTTCTTCACTTAAACGGGGAGAGGCGAGCCAGCGTTCGTAATTCTTCTTGGTTTTTTCATCTAGCATAATGATCATTCCTTTCTCTTGGTTCTCTTTTATGGTAAGCGAGCGACACGCAATTGCGAAAGCAATTCTTCTTGCTTTGGGGTTAAAGAAATGGCGAAAGAACGATTTGATAAATAAGACAATGGTTCTCCGACGGTTTTGAAAGAGAGACGATACGCAATCAAAAACTGATGTTCTATGCCGTAATGAGCGCGGAAGAAGCGATTGGTTTCAAAATCACCATATTTGCCATCCCCGACAATCGGATGATTGATGGAGGCAAGATGGACGCGAATTTGATGCGTTCTGCCAGTCAATAATTCGCATTCGACTAACGAAACGGAGCCAAATGTTTCTAATCTTCGATATTTGGTAACGGCTTCTTTGCCGTCCGGTGCGACAACGACGAGTCCGCGATTCGCATCCTTTTTTAAAGGAGCGTTAATCGTTCCTTCTTCCGGAGGAATCCCTTTGACTAAAGCCAAATAACGCTTATCCACATTGATGCGTTCTTTGAACAATAAGGTCAATTCTTTTAAGGCGGCGTCAGTTTTTCCAAAAGCGACAATGCCTGCTGTATTACGATCCAAGCGATGGGCAGGAGAAGGAACAAAGACGTGATTCCTAGGGTCAAATTCCCCTTTTTGATAGAGATAGGCCAAAACATCGTTTTCAAGCGTTACGCGTTTCTCTCGATGATCGCCCATGACCAAAAGACCGGAAGGTTTGTTCACCAACAATATCTGACTATCTTCATATACGATAGGATAGGAAAAGGGTTTGCGTTCCACTTCTTTCGGATGGGAAAAATCCTGCAATTGTTGATCCGTTACATAAATTCGAACGATATCGCCTGCTTGAAGCAGTTTGTCTTTCGTGACCCAATGACCATTCACTTTGATGTCTTTCTTGCGAAACGATTTATAAAGAAAACCCAAGGGGGCATCAGGTAAGCAACGGCGGACAAATTTTTCAATCCGTTGACCAGCGTTTTTAGAGTCAATGACAAATTCTTTCATGCCGGGCAAATTATAGCATGACCTGTTGAAATAAGAGAAAAGGAACGCTATAATCTCACTTGCCGTTTTTAGATGGCTACCCTTTTGGAGGAATACCCAAGTGGTCGAAGGGGCGGGCTTGGAAAGCTCGTAGGCGGGCAACACTGCGCTAGGGTTCGAATCCCTATTCCTCCGCC
>CADAUN010000185.1 GCA_902791085.1 uncultured Erysipelotrichaceae bacterium
TGGGAGGCTCCCCTTCGAGAATGTCCCCATTTTCGATGATAAGCGTCGCGTTATGCTCTCCATACGATGCGTGGATGTGGGGCGGATTGTGCTCGCGGGGCTTGTGATACATGTAGATGACGATTCCTTAGAATGCGGCTAACTGTGGCGTTGGTCTATCGTCCTGACGTAATAAGTATATCACGGAATCGTGATAAATTCCATGCTATTGCCTTGCGCATTTCTGCAAAACGTATGCAACGGGCCATTATTTCTTAATCGGTTCCCGATTTTTTCGGGGTTCATCAAAGCATTTCTCGCTTTCGATTGGTGTTCGCATAACGTTGGCAACGGTCCACCAACTGCAATCCAATCCCAAGTCAAAAATGGCCTGGGTTTTATGATTCCTCCTATGTATCGCAAATGTGATACAATATCGGTGGAGTAATTCATATGGCAAAAACGCAGACAGTTCACACAAGAGTAACCGAAGATATAAAGAATCAGGCAGAAAAGATCTTTACCTCCCTTGGTCTCACTACGAGCCAGGCGATAATGCTTTTCCTTACGGCTACGGTTAATCGCAATGGGATGCCATTCGAATTAACCCTGCCCAAGAAAGAAGATCAAGACCTATCTTTTGCGATTTCTGTGGCGACTGTTGACGGGGTAAAACCCTCTGAGGATGCCCAAAGGATTATGCGCCTCTACTCTCGGGGCGAGATCGACTACGAAACCGCGCAGTTCGCAATCGGGAGGCTTTACCAATGATAAAGGACCTGAATTTAGGAAAATTTAGATCCAATGAAATTTGCTTCATCAGAAATTGGAAGCAAAATTCGGAATATTTTAATAGCACCAGTCCTTTATAAGTGTGGATATATTGATGCATTTGGAACCGGGTTCGATAGAACTTTCACTTTGTGTATTAAGAATAATGTTGATTACGAATATAAGAACGACGAATTTGGCTTCACGTTCACATTTTTAAGAAACCCTAATTTTTTAAATGATAAGATAAATGATAAGATAAACGATTTGGATAAAACAACAGGCAAATCTCAACCTACTATTTATAGGCACATAGAAGGTTTGATGAAAAAAGATATATTAAAGAGAATGGAATCGAGAAAAACAGGGTATTGGGAGATTATTCAATAATGGGAATGAAAGAAATATGTAGTTATAGCTCTTATTGGAGAGGCTTAGAATACTTCGAAAACAATAGAGTTAAATCAATAAACAAAATAAATGAATATGAGTATGAGGCCGAAGTAGAAGGAACAAAAAATTATCATGTTCATTTAAATATAAACCACCCTAGAAAATCCACTTGTACTTGTCCTCATGCCGCTGGCAAATCAACAATTTGTAAACATAAAATGGCGGCCTATTTTTCTATATTTCCAGATGAAGCCCAAGAAGCAATAGACGAAAGAAATCGTTATTATGAACATTTGGAAGAAAGAGAAAGAGAATACGACAAAAAAGCTGAAGAAATAAGAAAAAGATATAAGGAATTAGTTGATGAACTACCTGAAGAAGAAGTTAGAAGAAGGCTTGTTAATTATATGGTTTATGATGATATGGAAAATGAAGATGATCCGTATGATGAAGATGACCGTTATTAAATAGTGGTTCCGGCATCGAAAAATCAGTTCCATTTAAGGAAAAACGGTTCCTCGTATCAAAATAGGTATATCAAGGCAAAAAGAAACTCAGCCTGATTCGTCAGGCTTTTCTTTTTTGCTATGACTTCTCTAACCCAAAAAGGTGTGATGCGCCGAAAATAAAACGAAAATATCTTGTCAACTTGGTGGGAGAAGATTATAGTAATTGAGCGCTGAAAAGCGTCTAGGGTGCGCCAGTAGCTCAGCTGGATAGAGTAACAGACTACGAATCTGTGGGTCACGAGTTCGAATCTTGTCTGGCGCGCCATTCTCGGGATGTAGCGCAGCTTGGTTACCGCGTCTGCTTTGGGAGCAGAAGATCGCCGGTTCGAATCCGGCCATCCCGACCACGGTTCATCCAAGAATGCTAGCTCTGAATGTCAGAGCCTTTTTTTATTCTCAAAAAACGAAATTGCTCGTTTTATTTGGTTCCTTTTTCCGTGAATAGATTTAAGATGCCTTCCGCCCATTCTTCGGGCGTCATTTCATAGTGCTGCACCGAATCGTGCAACGACTCCATTAAGGTTCCTAAAATAGCAGAACGCAAAATCTCGTCAGGAACGTTTGGATGTTTTTGATGGGCTGATGGCAATAAAGCAAGAGCCAAGGGATAAGTTTCTTCTTGAAGAGAAACATCGAATTCGTGAGAAGCGCTGGATGATAAGATGGCAGCAATTAATTCCTTTTCTTCTTGAAAATGGCAAAACAAATGCACCAGCATATGTTCATAATCAAAAGCCAAGGAATGGGAGAAGTCGTGGTGTGCCTCTGGCTTTAAAGAAGCGGAGAAAACATGGTGAAAAATGGCGTGACATACATTTTGCAAGACATCGTCTTTGCTTTTAAAATGTGCATAGAAAGTGCTACGGGAGACGCCACTTTCAGCAATGAGATCGCTAGTGGTGATGGAAGCATAATCTTTTTGCTTCATTAAAGATTGCAAGGCCAAATGGATAGCATTGATGGATTTTTCTTCTTTGCGGTTCACGGTTTTTTCCTTTGATTGGTTTAAAGATACCAAACTTTTTGTTCGATTGCTATAGAATTTAACGAACAAAATGTCTTGTTTTGTTTGTTTTCTTTGCGGAATCTCATAACATTTGCTAGAGTTAGTACATGCGTCGTAACCAAGATTCTTTGCAAGAACGAAAAATGGCACGGATTGCTGCCTGGATTGTCTTTGCTTTGGTGGCAGTCACCTTCTTTTCTTCATTTTTTGTCGGTTATGCCGGGCTTTCTTTTTCGGAAGTCGTATTGGGATTATTTCAAAAAAGCAACGCGATGGCCAATCGCATTATGCTCTATCTTCGCTTGCCTCGGACTTTAGCTGCCTTTTTGATTGGCGG
>CADAUN010000186.1 GCA_902791085.1 uncultured Erysipelotrichaceae bacterium
AAGTCAATTGCTTGTCCAGTTCCATTTTGTTTTGCTCCTTTTAGTCTCACATCTTCTTTATTAATTTATGCGCTTTCTTATACTGTTTTTTACAATACGCCTGCACCTTTGCGTCGATGCTTTCTTCTGTGTCGTTCTCTTCCAATAAAATGGGGCACTTTTTGCGGATTTCTTCAATATCGGGAATCATCCCTCCAAAGCAACCGGCATGACCGTCATAGTCGTACTCAACAAGATAACTTTCCGGATCGTAGCTGAACCAGAAATCCAGTCCGTTATCAATATTCCATATCCTGTCCTCTTCTTCACTCAACAGACTTCCGTCGTTGTAGCCGTACCACAGGCACGGATACATTTCGGTGCCGTCCTCATCGATCCAGCTCCCTCTTCTGTTTGGCGCTGGCCACCGGGTAACATCTTCAATCCGTTCCGAGCCTTTCTGCAACCCGACGTGCCAGCCGGTTTCTTCAACAAATTTATCCAGCGCGGTTTCAATATATTCGTCCGTGGAGTCAAACAGGCCACATTCCATCAAGGTTTCTTTAATTCTGTCTAAACTGATATATTCTTCGATATTGATTTCATGTGTCTCCAGTACTGTCCCGTCTTCCGCGATGCAGTCCAGGTAGACTTTGACGTCTTCGTTCAGGGGAAGATCGGCATCCCCGAATTCCGACGTCCGTACTTCACCGTACCAGAAATGTCCCTGCGCGGCTACGTCGTCTTCCGTGTAATGGACGCCTAAAAGTTCGTTATAATCCAGCTCGCTGTATAACGTGTCACTGATCTTGTCCTGTAAGTCGTATAACACGTCTTCAATTGAGAATTCATAATCATCTTCCTTGTCGCAATCAATCTCCGGATTTTCCATCTCCTCCCTGAATTCACAGCCTGGATAATCACAGTACAGGACAAATTTTGTGGGAATCTTTTTCTGTTCTTTGTCTTCGTGATTTCCATTCATGTTTTTGGATTTATAGGTAGATAAATAGATGCAAACGGAAAGGAAGAAAGTGATAAAGAAAAGAATCACCGACAACGCGCCAGCTTGGCCATAGTTATGTTTGACGGTCACTAAATTAAAGAGATACATCATGACCGTTTCTGAACTTTTTAACATTCCGCCGGTCGTTTGGGTATAGACTTGCGCTACATCAAACAATTGAATGCCGCCAATCATGGAAGTGATAAAGACATACAAGAAGATGGGCCGCAATAAAGGCATGGTGATTTGCCAAAATGTGCGTTGCGGGCCAGCTCCATCAATCGAGGCACTTTCGTAAATCGAAGGATCAATCCCCATTACCCCAGACATCAATAATAATGTCGTGTTACCAAACCACATCAGGCAATTGAGACCAGCGATGATAAGATGTGTCCAAAGCTCGTCGGAATCTAAAGGCTTAACGTTGGCTTTATCAATCCAACCCCATTGGGCGAGCGTATTGATCACCGGGCCATTTTGGGCGAATATCATATAGAAAAGCATGCCAAAAGCGGCAGCCATGATGAGGTTAGGCATATAGATGACGGTTTTCCAGAAGGCTTGGCCTTTGATTTTTAGCCTGGCGTTCGTAAAGCAAACCGCCAAGAACAAAGAAAGAGCAATCTGCGGCACAAAGCCAAGAATCCAAATGACGATGGTATTCATCAAATAATAGAGAAAAGATGAGATATGGGCATCGGTGGTCAGCGTTACATCAAACAGTATGATGGAACGCGGATCGCTCGCGCCGGAAGTAAAAATGTAGCGATAATTTTCCACCCCGCACCAAAAAGGGCCGACGGTTTCAAGTTGATCATCGAAATATCTTTGAAAGCTATAAAGGAACGTTTTTGCTAACGGAAATAAAGTGAACAAGACAAAAACGATGAAAAAAGGAAGCAAGAAGAGATATCCCCATTTGTCGTAACGAATGCGTTTGTTGGATCGTCTTAGATTTTCTTTTTTCATCGTGTTAACCCCCAGATATTTCCTGAAGCAATGGATGAGAGAAGAGAGGCAAGGGGAGGAGCCTTGCCTCTCTAAAAGATGAGATTAGAGACTTACGCCGTCCCAAGAAGCCCAATCTGGAGCAAAGGTGAGGCCGTTCACTTTTTCTTCGACGGTGGACTTATAGGTGGTTAAGCAACTTTGATAGGTCGCCGTTCCAAAGAAGAAGGGCTCAAACGCATTTTGAATGCCTTCGTTCAATGTTTGATCGTAAGGACCAGCGTTCTTCATACTGATTTTCGCTGCGCTATTTTCAAACAAAGCGATGTGGTTTTGGCCGCCTAAGAAATCCGAGCCATAAGTGGCATCAGTCGCAATGGAATGCATAGCCGCTTTGTTGTTGGTGTAGTCTTGCGTTTCACGGGTGATGGATTTGGCAATCTGTTGCGAGCAAGTGAGTTTATACATGACGTCATTCACAAGGCCTTTGTTATCGGTTCCTTTGGCAGCGCAAAGCCACGAACCGCCCCAATACCAAGAAGCAGGACCTTCGCAGACAGCATAATCGCCATATAACGATTTGCTGACGTCTAACTTGCCATCTTCTGTATAGACTTTCCCGAGGTGTTGCGGATCTGCGTTGCCGGCCAAGGTGAAATTGATGCCCCAAGTAGAATAGAAGAAGCCGAATGTCAATTTTCCGGTGGAAACAGTCTGATTTTCTCCCTCGCCAGACACGACTTCATATCCTTGCGGGCCTTGATCGGCTTGCCATTGTCCGCTCCAAAGTTTCACGTCATCGATGTAGCCTTTAGTGGCATAATCTTTCGTGGTGACAATCCATTCCTTGATTTTTGGATCGAGACGCACCACTTTTTCACCATCTTTTTCTTCCACCCATGGTTTTTCCATGTTGTTGGAGTAGGGACGGAAGTTGTCCGCAAATCCAGAAAGCATCTTGATGCCTTTCTCGTGGGCTTTCTTTGCGACGGCATTGAACTTCGTCCAATCAGACAATTCTTTTTGAACGTCGGCTGGTTCCGATACGCCGAGCACCTGT
>CADAUN010000187.1 GCA_902791085.1 uncultured Erysipelotrichaceae bacterium
TTAATAAAAGCGGGTATGGAAGAGGGCTTAACACGATGGCAACGTTGGGAGAGACATTTCTCCCGCTATTCTCTTTGGTATCTTTTCGGCATATCACTGCTATTTGCCGTATTGGTTGGCATTTTCTTTTCCGCTTCGTTATCCCCTTTATTTCCTGCTTATTCTTACGATGCTTTAAATCGGGACGCGAATTTCTATCTTCGGTCGGGAAAGGAAATCTTAGCAGGCAAAAAGCCTTATTTAGACTTCTATGACCACAAAGGACCGTTGGTGTTTTATCTCAATGCCGCTGGCATGGCGTTAGGAGGACGCTATGGCGTCGGGATATTACTAGGCATTTCCCATTTCTTCACCGCATTCTTCCTTTTCTTGTTGGTTTATCAACAAACAAAGCGATCGCTTGATGTGTGTTTTGCTTTTGCGCTTCTTTCCTTTTTCTATGGAACGAACGGAAGCGGAAATCAAAATGGCGACATTGTCGCTCCCTTTTGTGCCATGTCGCTCTACTTCTTCATCACGGCGTTTGCCAAAGGAATCCGTTCTTCACGATGGTATCTTGCCTTGGCCATAGCAGGTTTTGAGGTTGCTGTCTCTTTCTTTGCCCGTCCCAGCGATGCCATTTTTGGTGGCAGCGTTTGCGTGGCATTCTTTGTTTGCTGGTGCTGCCGCGTAAAATCATGGCGTTGGCATTTGCTTTGGGGCATCTTATCCGCGATGGGAGGATTTCTTTTCGGCATCGCGATCTTCGGCAGTATTTTTGCTTCGCTTGGCATTTTAACTCCTTATTATCATGCCGTTTTTCATGATTCCAATGGCTATATCCTTCACATGCAGCCAAAAGACGCGATTTTTAGTCGCGTCATGATCTGCCTTTATGTATTGCTGTCCGCATTATCGTTCATCGTGGCAAGACGCCGCTTATCTCCCGAAGAACGGTTATCCCGCATTGCTATCTTTGCTTTGGCGCTCACGAACGGTCTCTTGCAGTTTGTGATTGCCAAATACCCGCAATATTGGATCAGTATGTTTGTCTTGATCGTCTACCAAATCGTGTTTGACTTTGCGTTCTTCTTCGGGCGCAAAGGAAAACGGCCGTTCTTCTTTTCTTCGTTAGGCACCGTCGTCGCGTTAGCCACTTCTCTCGCCTTGTCGATTTATTACCCCACGTTTTATTACACGTCTGGCCACCGCTATTTCTCCTCGGCCAGTAACGAACAAATCCACCGCGAAATCGAATCCTTGATTCCTCAAGAAGCCTTGCGAAGTGAAGATCAGGTCTATTATCTCGATACTGGGGCGTGTTTATTGCTCAGCTATGACAGCAAAAATAATTGCCCGTATCAAACGATGCAAAGCTGGCATGCGGAATTCAAGCCTGAAGTTGATCAAGCTGTCACTGCCTATCTATCTACTTACCATCCTACGTATGTAGTGAAAGAAACACTCAAAAAAGAAGGCGACTATACCTTCTTAACCTATTTATATACCCATTACGAAAAGGTGAATCCTTCTCCAAAGAACGATTCCCCAATCATCCAGATTTATCGTTACATCGGTTAAATCTATTATGAAATAAAATATTTTTAATTGACTAATGATGATATGCACTATTCCGTGAGATTCATCCATTTCATTCCGTTAGATTTGCTAATTTCATTCCGTGAGATTTTGCTTAACAATATAATAAAAAATATTATAAAATATATAAAATAATAAAAACATATAGTCAAATAATTATAAAAATAGACTGATTTTGGAATGAATATTTTCTTGCTTTTTATTGACTCAAAAAGTCATTCCAGTGCGTAGCCCCATCTTCTAACGTAACGAGTTCCATAATCGTGGCACCGTGATTGGGATTAGCAACGTTGATGGAGAGCTTTACTGCACCAGCAAAGTTTTTAATGAGCTTCCGTTCTAAAGCCTGATATGAATACGACTCATCCGTATTGTCGGAATCCGTGACATAGACGGCAATTAAATTACCTTTGTCGTCCACTTCTGCGCCCCAAACGGTAACAATGTGGGTTGCTAAAGAGCCGGTAGAATGAACCAAGGCAACGCTGTCCCCATCTTTTAAGGCGCCTAATAATCGCGATTGAAATGTGGCGTAATCCCCTGCTCCCATACGAGAAGTCAGTTTCTTGCCGCCAAAGACGGAATAGAAAAGTCCAGCGTATTTGCCTGCATCAGGTTTCTCTAAGGATTGATCGGCATTTTGAAATCCTTCTGCTTGGCTTTGTGATGGTAAAGGATAGCCATTAATCACATAATCATTCACTATGTCCGTATGATAGGCATACGAGAGAGGCGCAAATAAACTACGGAACGCGGTGTGATAGATGTAACTATCTTGTTGCCCATGATAAGAATTCATGAAGGAGGCAATGACTTCTTTCTTCGTGGCGTCATCTAATTTCGTTAAATATTGAGTGATTTTGTCTTGATTCACGCGGAAGAACCAATGCAGTTGATTGGCACTGGCGGCGGCATAGCAAAGCAGCCGTTCTTTCCCCGATTGGTCAATCTTATTCACATCCGTCCAGCCTTCGCCCTGCCCTTCTTCGGCGTATTCATAGACATAATCGCCCCATTTTTCTGTTTTGAAGGCGTCTTCGTCTCCCCGTTTCGGCGGCACGATACCGTTCACCCACAAAATCGCATGCTGTTCTTTGTCGCGAGCATAGGTAAC
The DNA here is from genome assembly GCA_902791085.1 of uncultured Erysipelotrichaceae bacterium. GTDB lineage: Bacteria > Bacillota_I > Bacilli_A > RFN20 > CAG-826 > UBA4951. The sequence goes on from CADAUN010000187.1 coordinate 2,693, forward strand.
AACATTTTGATTTCGCCCCGAGCGAAGATCGTCTACTACATCTTGGAACGTCTTTTCTTTTTCTTTTGTTCCTTGTTGCGGGGCAAACGCCATTAAAGCGGATTCTAAGGCATTGATAGCGGACAAGAATTCCTGCTCAGACGAGGACAAAGAAAGAGCATCTCCTGCCACAATGGCTGCTTCTAAATCATGGTACATCGTCGGCGTAACATACTGGTTGGTGGCGTAAACTTCTTCCGCGGTTTCTGCTACGAGGATATCCCCTGCTATCACGCT
>CADAUN010000188.1 GCA_902791085.1 uncultured Erysipelotrichaceae bacterium
CGCCCCTCGCACAAAAAGAAAGCACACGATCTGCTGTTAAAAACGTAATCATCGCGTCATTTTCGCGATAAGGAGCAAGGCGAATGACGTAACCTTCGTAATTTTCAATCGTCCCCTTGCCCATGGCGTTCTCCATAGCCGACGAGTTGCAGTTTGCGAGGATCATTACGCCAGTTAGGCACGCAAAGCACTTTCAAATATAACGCCACATGACGATTCCACATCTTTTCGAGATTGCGACGAGCCGTCATGGAAATTCGTTTGATCATCACTCCATCTTTTCCAATGATGATCGCTTTTTGATTTTCTTTTTCGCAAACGATAGTCGCATGAATGGTAATCGATTCTTTTTTGGTCTCGAACGAATCGACGGTGACGGCACATTCGTGAGGCACTTCTTCCTTTAAGAAATGCAACAATTGCTCACGAATCACTTCTTTCGCCATAAAAGATCCGTCTTTGTCTGTCACCATATCTTCCGGGTAATAAGCTTCCCCTTCAGGCAAAAAATGTTTGACGGCGTCTTTGATTTCTTTTAAGCCAAAATTAGTCAAAGCCGATGCTTCTACAATCGTGTCTTTTGGATAGAAAGACTGGCAATGTTCTTTTAACGCTTCCATCATCGGGGCGGTCGCTAGATCAATCTTATTCAAAACCAAAATCCGCGGGCAATTCATTTTCAAAGAAGCTAGGATCTCATCGTCCTTTTGGAAATTTTCTTCTGAGGCGTCAATTACATACAAGGCAACATCAACATCAGACAAAGAACGTCTTGCGGAACGATTCATCGCTTCATAAAGTGCTTCTTTTCCTTCACATAGCCCCGGCGTATCGATAAAAATGATTTCGAAATCTTTTTCGTGATAGATGCCAAGCACATCGTCACGCGTGGTTTGAGCTTTCGGCGTGACAATTGATATTTTTTTTGAAAGCAAGGCGTTAATTAACGTCGACTTCCCGACATTTGGGCGCCCTAAAATGGTGCAATAGCCACACTTCATTTTTCTAAATCCTCTTTTTGAAAGGCGAAGGGAAGCAATTCTTGTGCATTGGTTTCTTGTATCTCGCCTGACAGGTTTCCAAGATATATCGGCGCAGTGTTGGGATAAAGTTCTGCAATGGCTTGTCGACATAAGCCACAAGGCGAGCAAGCGCGTTTACTATCGGCAACAATAGCTAAAGCCACAAAATCTTCTTTCTTTTTGCCTTCCATCATGGCATGAAAAAGCGCATTCCGTTCGGCGCACATCGTAACCGGATAGCTGGCATTTTCTACATTGGCGCCAAGATATACGCTTCCATCACGGCAAAGCAAAGCGGCCCCGACAGCAAAATGAGAGTAGGGACTATAAGACAAAGCGCGGGCATCAATCGCCTTTTGCATCAGTTGCTTAGGGGTCATTTTCGATCCGTCTCCTCAAGAATCTTGTCTTGCAATGGGAACATCACTTCTTCATCTTCTTTTTTCATATGGTCATAGCCAAGCAAGTGCAATAGGCCGTGAACGAACAAAAAAGAAAGCTCTCGTTGCAACGTGTTCCCAATTTCTTTGGCTTGCCGTTGCGCTTGCGGCAGGCAAATTAAGATTTCGCCAAGCATTCGCGGCACCTTTGGATCTAAAATGGCATCTTTTGGATCTTTGTCGTCATTGAAGGCAAAACTAATCACATCAGTCACTCGATCAACGTGACGATAATCGCGATTGATTTCGTGAATGGTATCGTCGTCTACCAAGGAAACATCGATTTCGTAATTCACCGTAATATCAAGCAAAGAAAAGGCGGTTTGAGCGAGCGATGTATAACGTTCTTCTAGCCAATCATATTCATCCCCGAAGGGATTCGTGAAATCTACATTCATAAGATAAATTTACCACATTCCATCTATTCTTGTCTTGTTTTGTTCGGGCTTTCTTCTTCTTTGACAAAATATTCTAAGAAATAACGCTTATTTTGCTCACGAATCGGCGTTTCTTCCACATATTGTGCCCATGGTCTTAAGCCTAGGCCAATCGCTAATAAACCAGCGAAATGAAACAAATAATAATTCAGAGTGACGGATTCGCTGTCTAAAAGAGGAAGCAAAGACAACGCTAAAACGACGGCGACATAGACAATGCGTTCGTAAGATAATTGGTAACCAATGGAATAGCCTTTGTCATTCAGGGCTTCGAAGGCTGCCGATGCTTCTTCTTTTCTTACCTCGGCAGAAAATAACGCGCGCTCATGCGCTTCCATTTTGAGTTTTGCTTGTTCAATACTCATTCCAACGCCAATCGTTTTCGCAAAAAGATAGATGAGAACACCGGCTACCGAAACAAAGAAATAAGGGCTATTCCAACCGATCAATAGGGTCAAAGCAAAAGAAGTTGTTAGGGATGCAACCAACGAGAAAGGGCCGGGGAAAGCGTTTTTCTTCCATTCGCAATATTCAAAATAACGTTCTTTCCACTGCTCTTTAAGACCATCTGTAACATGGATTAGCCAGCGTTCGTCGAATTTTTTCATCGCCCAAAAGAGCAAGCGACGGGAAACGATTTCGAAAATGCCGTACAGGGCAAAAAGCAAAACCGTATACAAATAATTTCCATCCGCACGAACGAAATAGAAACCGCTAAACAAAGAAATAGAGGCTAGCACATTGACAAAAGCAGGAAGAAAACGATGCTGCCAAGGAATGAGTTTTGGGGCGGTAAATGGGCATTTTTCGCGCGAAAGTAACTCTATCTTGCCAAATACAAGATCCCATTGATTTACGAGTTCTTCCCGTTTCACCCATCGCGGCCCCAAGGCTGGATCATGGAGCAAGATCTTTCGCTTTGTTGCCTTGGGGCAATACACCAAATGGGAACCCTCTCTTCCCTTTAAAGAGAGGATCATAGGGAATGTTTTCGCATCGAGAATCGCTTCGGGTTTTTCTGCGCGTAAAAAGGTGATGGATACGCCTTCGTGGCCCGCTTTTTCTTCGA
>CADAUN010000189.1 GCA_902791085.1 uncultured Erysipelotrichaceae bacterium
ATTCATATCGGCAATATTGGCCCCATTATCGGGGGATCGACTGGACCTGGCACCTTAGCGATTTATAGCTTTGGCAAAAAAGTCGAAGTCATTGGTCAATAACTGCATCTAGTAAGACAAACTTATGACAACCACAATTCTTGATGGCAAAACCTATGAACTCATGGTGCAAAACGGTTTCAAAGATTTGAAATCGCATTATGAGACGGTCAATGGGCTCAATGTTTTTCCGATTCCTGATGGGGACACGGGGACCAACATTTGTGCCACGCTCGATGGCGGCGTAAAAGCCATGAAAAAAGCAAGCCGCAATAACTTAGGCGACGTGGTAACCAAATGCTCCGAAGGAATGTTACTCGGCGCACGTGGCAATTCTGGCGTCATTACTTCTCAATTCTTCGCTGGCATCTCCGATGCCTTAAAAGGCTTAAAGAAGGCGAATGTAAGTCAATTTGCTTCGGCATTATTAAATGGCACCAAAGTCGCTTATAAAGCGGTTCCTACTCCGGTTGAAGGCACGATTCTTACCGTCGCTAGAGAAAGCACCCAATATGTCTACGACCATTTAAACGAAATTCCGGATTTTGAAACTTTGTTTCAGGTTTTGCTGGAGCAAATGCATATTTCTTTGGATAAAACGCCGGATTTATTACCCGTATTAAAAGAAGCGGGTGTCATTGATTCCGGCGGTCTTGGTTTGTTATACACCATGGAAGGCATGGGAAAACAAATCATGGGTGAAGAAGTGGCCGACACTTCCTTTAATGGTCCGAGCAATGGCGTTTCAACCGAGGAAGCACAAACTTTCAATGAAAATTCGGTGTTGGAATTCGGCTATTGCACGGAATTCATTTTGCAATTGCTTAAAAGCAAGGGTGATCCAGCCAAATTCGATCTCCAAGCGATGATTGATTATTTTGGCACTTTTGGTGATTCCATCGTGGCCATTCATCAAGGCACCATCGTGAAGATTCATGTTCACACCAAAGAACCCTGGAAGGTCATTCAATACGCGCAGCAATTTGGCGAATTCATCACGTTCAAAATGGAGAACATGACGATTCAGCATAACGAAAAATTGCTAAAAGAAATGCCGATTACGGGCAAAAACGTGAAAACGTCGAAAGACATGCAACCGCGTCACGAACGCACCAAAGTGCAAATAGTGGCAGTCGCTTCTTCGCCTGAAATCGTAAAACTTTTCCAAAATATGGGCGTTTTAGGCGTTATTTCTGGTGGGCAAACGATGAACCCAAGCGCCGAAGATTTTTTGAGCGCGTTTGATTTAGTAAATGCAGATGACATCATTGTTTTCCCCAATAACAGCAACATTATTATGACCGCCAAGCAAGCAGCCAATATGTACACAAAATCCAAAGTGCATGTCATCGCTTCTAAATCCATCGTTGAAGCCTATAGTGCTTTGACCATGACGGATTTCGCAGATCAATCCGTTCAAGAAAATATCGATGTCATGGAAGAACAAATTCACCATGTCGTTCCTTTGGAGGTTTCACGAGCAATTCGTGACTCCGTCAACAATGGTATTTCCATTAAAAAAGGTGATTACATTGGCATTCATGGCGGAAATGTGGTTTCGAAAGATCGCTCTATCTTAAAAGCAGTCATCAAGATGTTAAAGACCATTCCCAACATGGATGAAAAGTCTGTCTTTACAGTGTTCTATGGCAAAGATGCGACCGAAAAGATGAAGGCTGATTTAAAAGCCTACTTCGAAAAGACGTATCCTATGATGGATGTGGTAGAAATCGTTGGTGGCCAGCCGGTCTATCCCTTTATCATGGCTTTAGAATAATGTGACGATTCTTTGACATATTTGTTTTGCTTTATTATCGGGTAGAAAATAAGCAATTTTTCTGTTAGGCAACTTTTGATTACAACATATTAAATTCTGGTTCTGCAAAAAGCGTGATTGAACTATCTAATCAATATACTGATACCTTCACGGAATCTTTTGGTTTTTCTATGTCTGTCGATTATCGTGTCGAAGTCAAACTCGAGGCGATGGGACGTGTTGAAGAAGTATCGACTTCAGCATTAATGCAAATATTTACAAAGTAGATTAATTTTGTAAAATATAGACGTCCATCAATCACATAGTCTAATTTAACGAGCGCTTTTTAGTGGGGTGTCATTCAACGCTTCACGTAAAAGCAAATAGAGAAATTCATTCATATCCTCTTACTAAATTTGATAATGATCAATTTACACGAACGCTTGTTGTAGGGATAAAGGTGGTGATATTCACTAGCAGTAGCAGATCGATTCCCGTAACCCGTTATCGAAGACATTAAAGGAGAACCTATGAGAATCAATCGATTGACGTTACGTTCATCGTCCTTTCTCCCTTTGCTTCTGCTTGGAGCGATTTCGGTGCCAGGAAACAGACAATGTACTAAAGACAACGAACTTCAGCTTTATAAAACCAATTATTCAGGCGCGCAAAAGTTCACTTTCAAAAAACAGTATGACGATCATGGAAAGCCTACTTATCGCCTATCGCCTTTATATGTTTACGATATGATCTTGAATTTCAACGGAAATGACGAAAATATTTCAGCGTCGTTAAATAAGGAGGCATTACAATGAATTTTGTACCTGTCCAATCACGAAAGATCGGGAACTATGTATTGGTTCTTTTGTCTTTCCTTGCCACCGGGGTATTTATCATCGTTCCTACCGTAGGCTTTCAGTATCCGTTAACCAACATCCTAGTGCTGCATTCCTCGTTAGTTCCTGTGGAAGTGATATATTGGATGGTTTGGGTCTATCTCATCGTAGCCTTCTTATCCTTAGGCGCCTTACTTGCTTGGCTGGTTTTGTATTCAGTAAAGCAATTCCGTTTCGCCACAGATGCCATCCTGCTAGCGTCCGTTTCGGCTATCTTCGTCGGATTCTTTAACATTTTATTTAGCATTCTTGCCGGCGCCAACTGGATCAT
>CADAUN010000190.1:0-422 GCA_902791085.1 uncultured Erysipelotrichaceae bacterium
GGTAATGATCTTGATATCCGGGGTCCCCATAAGATCAAGAAGCCGCTGCATATATTCTGGTCTTTCAATATATTTCATACTGTCACTTCCGAAATTGAAAATTTTTTTAAGTTTCGCACCTGTGTTTGCAGTTTACCCTGGATTTCCCTGCTAGTCAATGTGAGAAGGCCTTTCGGCCTGTTTCGGATGTATGGGGCAACATGTGCTGCCCGCCGGATCAAATTTCTGGAATTCGTATTTCGGGACCAATTTTTTGTAGAACTCGACCGTGGATTTCAATTCGCGATTACTGAGTCGTCCTTTGCCGTGAAGGGTTCACCGTTCCTTTTCCAAAATGCAGTGGGAACTCTTCGATCTGTCCACCCCTTTCCCTTCGTGCATCTTCTTGATTGTGTGCCTGTCCCTGCCGAAGGTCCGGGCAA
>CADAUN010000190.1:486-3408 GCA_902791085.1 uncultured Erysipelotrichaceae bacterium
GTCTTAAACATCGTCAAAGCGCCGATTAGATTGAGTTCCATAACCGCTCCTTAGAAGCGCATTATAGAATATTCCCCAAATTGGTGAATTTTATTTTCCCTTTTGGTTGTTTTTATGTTACCTCTATCGCGACGTTCCGAAGGCGGTCAGGGAATATATTGATTTCTTCAACAAGGCAAGGCCGTCCTATGCCCTCGGCTACCTTACCCCCGCCCAATACAAGGAGAGGCACTGGAAACCGAAATTGCCGGCCATTGTCGGCAAGAGTGATGGCAAGTGACTGATATATATGCCTGAAGTGTCACTTTTTCTTGACTAGTGCACCAAAGAGGTGGCTCAGATTGGCTACACCCAATCCATGAAAGGAAACGATTTCTACATCATCGGAAAAGGAAATCGATTCCAGTATTTCATGTCCCGTTTTGTGTCGAGAGAAACCTTGCTAAAAACCAGCACGAAGACCTTGAAGGCCAAGATTTAAAGAATGCCTTAGTTATTTTAATTCAGTCAACCACTTATGCGTGCTTTTTACATCAGTTACAAAAAACTCTCCGTGATGTTTATCTCGGCAAGAAGTGATCGCCTTCCTTGCTAAATCACCCCAAGAGAATTTACCTTTTTGAGGCTTAACAGCGCCACGGTTTCAACATGCGTAGTCTAGAAACAAGAAAGAGACATGCCCATATGAGATAGAACATATGAACTGGGTTCAGAATTCGGCTACGTAACTAGCTAGAATGATGCATCTAGGTCGTGTTAGGCAATAGATACTATCTCTTCAATTTCCTTTTAAAGGGTGATTTCTATCCATTCCCTTATTGATATAAGAACATCTTTGAATGACAAATGCGCTGCATACATGGCGTTTCTACAGTAGCTCTTCCATCTCATCTCGATTTGTTGACTATCACCGATTTCATCAATCAAAGCCAGGGCATCCCCTTTTGATATTTTGAAATGCCTATACTGACACGTTTTATTAAATGCCTCAATAAGAGTAGGAACATCTATATTCGATAACTGCGTCTTTCTTAAAATGTACAAATCATAATAATCCTTGCAGCGGCCGTTAGATATGCTTCGAACCAACACCGTTTCTAATTTTTCAGCGATGACACTTTCCAAACTATAAGCTTTGAGAGATAGCTCCTCTCCAGACACCAAGCATTTGTATTTATAATTTCTTGCCGAAGGAACAATAGGATCGCCTGTTGCAACATCAATTCCAAATTGGCATCTTACATTGTCCAATCGACCCAAAACCAATATCTGAAATCCACCGTATTGGTCTTCTTTTCTGATTGGATTGCTTCCAAGAATTTCAAAAACGATATCATCATCATTATTTATACATGCAACTTCCTTGATAATGTTCATAATTCTTTCTCTTTCCATCGATAATTTCCTGAGAAAGAAATCAACATCCATGGTGCTTCTAGTGTCAACTCCAAAAATAGAGGAGAGATATAAGCCACCCTTTAAAACAAAATGGTTTTTTATACTTAGATTTAGCTAGCCTGGATAAAAAAGGCATCGTAAAAGAAACGGTTATATACAACATTTTGAGGAATCCCGAGTCTCGCAGAGATATTGTTCGCCCGAGCCTTAAGAGAATCTTTATTAATTTTCATTTGATACGATCTCCATGATTTCAAATACCTTCTTTTCGATTTTCATCTGTTTTGCATATTTGAATAATTTCATCTGATCTAGGTAATTGTTTACGTATGTCTTTATTGCCTTTAGAAAAACCTCTCCGTCATATTCATCTCTGTATTTGATTAAATCGCAAATCGTTCGTTCTTTGTCGTATGCACTCACCTTATTTCCAAACATTGTCTCAATCTCTATGATTCCCAAAGCATAGAGTTCTTGGTTTGAAATGCTAGTGACCCTCAAACGTGGAAGAGGATTCTTTGATGGATGGTATCCTTGGGGACATGTAACAGTCATATCATCTGGTATTCTGTCCGTTAAATGATGAAGATAAAGGGCGCTCATTCCCGAAAATATGTATTTTGGGTAACGCATCTGAAATATGAAATAATCATCGACAGCATAATCATCGGAAGCATAGAATCCAGGAGCAATTTTTCTCAGATGGTTCTTCTTAACGAATTCGGAAAAAAACCAAGAAGGTATTCTTTCTTTATCAATGTCCTTGCGGGTCACAAACCCGTCATTCCTCATGAAGATATACTCGATTTTTTTGTAATTTGTTATTTCTTTCATTTGCACTTTATTTTATTGTTTTTAATGTGTTTTTGCAAGTTTATATAATTAAAGTGTAATTATCAGGTAATTTGTTTCTAGGCAATTATCAGGTAATTTGTTTCTACCCACCCATCCCCCATGGGGGATCCGATTATCACGTAATTTGTTTCCACCTAATCCCCCGGCTGGGATGATTAGGCTGGAGGAAGCAACATGAACGGGTTAAACGATTCCTACGTCGAATCGATCATCAGAAAGGCGTCGTCGGGAAAGCTCGCGACGGGTCAGGCCGCCGCCAAGCTCGGCGTAAGCAAACAGTACGTCAACAGGCTTAAGAAATCCTACGCCGCAAAGGGGGTCGCCGCATTCCGGCACGGGAATCTTGGCAAGGCGAAGCCATGGAAGACGGACGCCGAGACGGAGGGGAGGATAGTCGAACTTTATCGCGGCAAGTACGCCGGCTTCAACTTCAGCCATTTTCTCGAGAAACTCAAAGAGGATGAGGGAATCACGATCGCGTACGGCTCGCTTCACCGCATCCTCGACGAAGCCGGTCTCGTGTCTCCAAAACGCCACAAGGCGAAGAAGGAGAAGGCGAAGCACCCATCAAGGCCAAGGAGGAAGAACTTCGGGGAGCTGCTCCAAATCGACGCCTCCATCCATAACTGGTTCGGGGAGACGCTGCCGAAGGCCACACTCCACGGGGCC
>CADAUN010000191.1 GCA_902791085.1 uncultured Erysipelotrichaceae bacterium
CTAAATTCCTGGAATAACGGATTTGATTTTGCAATGCATTTTACGGGAACTTTTTTCTTTTCGCCTGTTTTTGAATCAATGAAAATGCGCTCTTCGTAAGGACAGTTGTCAATTTGGGATTTTTTACTTTTTAACGGGCGTTGATAGAAGAGGATGTCGTTAATGAAAAGATTTGCAAAATCAGTTTTTGCAATAGTATTTCTATGAGCCTCGTTGATGGGGTAAAGTTCTTCAATACACTGTTTGTACAGATTATCATCGCGAAGTTCGGGAATGAACTCAACCTGTTTCTTAAGTATCTGTGTCAATTCATCTTTATAAAATTTTCTTTCGACTGTTCTGACTAATTTCCCAATAATCTTTTGCTTGGGGTTATTTAGCAACGAATCGTAAATGTAGCAACCGACTGTTTTCCTACTTTTTTCAATATCGGCTTCGGTTTTCTTTTTAAGAAGAGTCCAATCATCTTCTTGTGGAGCTCTAAAGGATCGTTTAATATTTCCTTCTTTATCTTTCTTAGGCGTCCCATCCTTTTCTAAATCGGTCGTTACAATGAATTCCTTGATTTTCCCTTCCCAATCAAGGGGGGCTTTACTGGTACGTCGATAGATCATCCCATTTTCTAGATAAACATTGTACCAAACGTCATCGCCTTTCTTCTGATCTGTTGCTTCTACTTTAACAATTTTTTGCGCTAAATATTCAATTTTCTTATCCTGAGGAATTTCCTCTTCTTCGCCTCTTAATTGATAATAACCGCGTTTTTGGTTGAACTGGAGCAACAACCAAGAGAGTTCTTCTTTTGAAAGAGCTTTCTCAAGAGCCTTTTTACGAAGATAGTAGATGGTCCAGTCATAGGGGATTTTCTTTCCTTCTTCGACAATTTCTGGTCGCTTGTCTTTAAATTCGGCTAGCATTTCATTGAATGCATCCTGGAAAATGAATTCGTATTTGCCTTCTGTATTTTTGCACCATGCTAACTTGGGCTCACTATCGTCAGTGAATTTACCATAGCGATCAATTTTATCAGCAAAATGCTTCGGCAGAAAATCCAAAAGGATTAAAACACGCAGAAGTCTTTCTCGTCTTAAAAGAGCTCTTTCGTGCAAGCGACGAGCCATTCGCATCCGAGTTCGTTCTGCAGTTTGTGAAATTGAGTTACCCTTCTCAAAATCGCCAAGAATATCTGCGGACATTGGGATTATTCTACTGCCAGCAGCTGAGATACCGTTAGGTTTTAAGTAACGTGATCCGTCATCACGTGTTACTTCATCCGCATTCACCACAGCCCAACCAATCGAATTCGTCCCTAAATCGAGCCCCAAAATCTTCTTCATCTAAGCACTCCTATGCTTAATATTTCCAATTAGAAAGATATATCTTTTACCGCCCAAAACGCGAAAATTTCATTAATTTAGGCATTTTTACGCATATTTACCAAATATTCTACAAGGCAAATACTAATAAAAATACATTTGCGAAATGACAATTTATGTCACAAGATTTTACACAAGCCTATTGACTTTTACAAAAAACTGATCTATATTGTGGATACAAATCTGAAAGCAATTCACAATAAGGATTATTCCGTTGTGAAAACATTTAGAGCGGCGCGCGAGCGTCGCTCTCTTTTATTTTTCCCCACCGCAACACCGTCGTTGCCTATTCCCTGTTCCGCAAAATGTTAGCGAGAATCGCGCCCGAAATATTATGCCAAACAGAAAAGATTGCGCCAGGAACCGTCGCCATGGCAAGGCTCGGGAACGCTGTATTTGCAAGCGATGTTGCAAGTCCAGAATTTTGCATGCCGATTTCCACCGTCAGGGCCTTCGTCTTCGGCATATCCATTTTCAAAACTTTACCAAGGCCAAAGCCACAGGCATAGCCTAAAAGGTTGTGCAAAATGACGACGACAAAAACAATCGCTCCTGTCGTTAAAATTTTTTCCGCATTGTGCGAAACCACAGTCGAAACAATCAGGCATATCGCAATCACCGAAATAACCGGCAATATATCGATTACCTTCGCCACGAACTTTTTGGCAAACTTGTTCACCACAAAGCCAAGCGCAATCGGCAAGATCACCACCTGCAAAATGGAAAGGCACATGGCCAGCATATCGACCTTTACCGAAGTGCGGAGCAACAGATATGTAATCGCAGGCGTCACAATCGGCGAAAGTAGCGTATTCACGCTGGTCATTCCCACCGAAAGGGCCACGTTTCCCTTGCTCATGTAGGTGATGACATTGCTCGAAGTTCCACCCGGGCATGTCCCCACAAGAATCACACCGGCCAAAAGTCCCGCTTCGAGTCCAAAGATTTTCCCCAAAGAAAAGGCCAAAAGCGGCATTACCGTAAACTGCGCAAGGCAGCCGATCAAGACATCTTTCGGTTGCGTAAAGACAACCTTAAAATCGTCAAGCTTCATGGTGAGCCCCATTCCGAACATCACCACCATCAAAAGATAATTGACCGCCTTGAGCGAAATCCAAAAACCGCTCGACGGAACAAAAAGAGCAAGCGCCGCCACGGCAAGAACGATTAACGCCATAAAGCGGCTAAAAAAATGGGCAATCGTTTTCATGCCCATCAATATAACATTCTACGGATACATATAACCGACATCGGTTCCGCGCACCGGGTAAGTCAGCACGCCGCCAGCTTCATCCACCACAACGGCAATTCCCGAAAGGTAATTTGCCCAACGGCGCGAAGCAAAGAACTGCAAATCGATCGTACGGTTCGAAACCGCAATGATCAGCGGTGCCACCAGAACGTCATGCGTCACGAGCACGCTGACACGGCTCCAGTTCGGAATGTTCGCTACAATATTTTCCGAAACGAACTGGTCCTTGCGTTCAAAAAGATCGTAGAAATAAATCAAATGCATATAATCAATAAAATTAATAAATCCAAAA
>CADAUN010000192.1 GCA_902791085.1 uncultured Erysipelotrichaceae bacterium
AAGCAAGCGAGAACGAAATGGGACAGATATCAAGAACATAATTAGAGGGTGTCTAACATCATTGCGAAAGAGCCAATAGATAAACTGTTTGGCAATGAATCAAGACGTGCTTACAAAAGAAAAATCCCGATAAATTCGGGATTATTTGACTCTGGAGCAAGTGACGGGAATCGAACCCGCATATTTACCTTGGCAAGGTAATGTTCTACCACTGAACTACACCTGCAAAATTTGCCTGCGTCATCAAGGCGCGTTGATAATTATAGACAACAATTTCTACTCGTGCAAGTGGAAAAAGAGGCCTTAAGGCCTTATAATCCTTTCACGAGGATACGAAGGAGTGCTTATGGCAACGAATGAAGATTTAGCGAACCTCTTGTTTCCCGAGGTGACGGAAACCATTGATGATTTGGAAAAACGATTCCCGGAACGGCATTTGCCTGAAGGGGCTCAAGTGACTCGTTTTGCTCCTTCTCCGACCGGTTTTTTACATACTGGTTCTTTATTTACGGCTTTTATTGCCCGTACGGTGGCAAAGCAAAGCGGTGGCGTTTATTTCTTCCGATTAGAAGATACGGATACCAAACGGACTATTGCTGGCAGCGCGGATGATTTGATTGGCCAGTTGGCTCAATTTGGGATTGTCGCAGATGAAGGATATTTCCCTGACGGCGATAAAGGCGCCTATGGCCCTTATCAACAATCGAAACGGGCATCGATTTATAAAGTTGTCATCAAAGAATTAATCAAGCAAGGGAAAGCATATCCGGATTTCATGACGGCAGAAGAACTTGCTGCTTTACGTAAATTCCAAGAAGAAAATAAAATTCTGCCTGGTTATTACGGACCTTATGCCCGTGACCGTCGTTTGACGGTGAATGAAGCCATCGAGAAAATCAAAGCAGGAACGCCTTGGGTGATTCGTTATCGCTCTCAGGGCGATCATGATAAGAAAATCAAATTTACCGATCGCATTCGCGGGACCATCGAAATCGCCGATAACGATGTGGATATCGTGATTCTAAAAGGGGACGGATTACCCACTTATCATTTCGCACATGTGGTGGACGATCATTTTATGCGCACCACCATTGTGACTCGAGGAGAAGAATGGATTCCTTCGACTCCAATTCACTTGCAATTGTTCCGTGATTTGGGCTGGAAAGCACCAAAATACGCACATCTTCCGGTGATTATGAAGTTAGACCATGGCAATAAACGGAAACTTTCCAAACGAAAAGATCCGGAAGCTGCGGTTTCTTATCTCCTTAAGATTGGTTATCCGCCGCAAGCCATTTTGGTTTACCTTATGAGCATCGCCAATTCGAATTTCGAGGAATGGACACTGTCAAATCATTCTTTTGATGTGGATAAATTCCCGTTCTCGTTCTCTAAAATGTCTTTGGACGGCGCTTTATTTGACGAAGGGAAACTCAATTGGTTCTCAAAAGAGACGATGGCTTTAATTCCCACCAAAGATTTGGTTCCTGAAGTCACCAAATGGGCAAAGGAAAACGATGCGGCATTAATGGCCAAAATCGAGGCAGATCCGGCTTATTTTTCAAGGATTCTTGGCATTGAACGCGATCGGCCCAATCCTAGAAAAGACTATGCCCGTTATCAAGACATCGAACCGGCAATTCGTTTCTTCTATGAAGAGGATTATGCCAAAATCGTTGCCAATGGTCTTCCTTTCAATCCGCGTTATTCCGCTTCTTTCTTAGAAAAATTTTTAGGCGATATGGCAGAGAAGATGCGTTATGGCGTGAGTGAAAGCGAGTGGTGGAACAGTGTGAAAGAAGTCGCTTCTCAAGACGGATTTGCCGTTTCTAACAAAGATTACAAAGCCAATCCTTCCGCTTATCAAGGATCGGTTTCCGATGCGGCTGAATTAATTCGCATCGCTTTAACCGGTTCTAAAGATTCTCCAAATCTCCATGAAATCATTGAGATTTTAGGAGAAAAACGCGTGAAGGAACGTCTCCACGCGGTAGCTAATCATTAAAAGGTTTTGTTCTATCCCTTTACTGATCCTTCTGTCATGCCTCCGACAATGAAGCGCGACAAAAGGAGATAAATGAATACCAAAGGCAAAATGGCGACCCCAATCAAGGCATATGTTTTCCCCATATCAAAAGAAGAGGGATCGCTGGCTTTGATGGCGGCAATGATTAACGGCAGCGTCTTTTTGCCTTGCTCGTTAATCAACAAAGCGGGAATGAAGAAATTATTCCAATTGGCGACAAAAGAGAAAATCAGCTGAACTGCCAAAGCGGGTTTTACCAAAGGCAATGCCATTTGATTGAAGATGCGGAATTCTCCTGCTCCGTCGACGCGCGCCGCCTCAATCATCTCCATAGGAAGAATGGAAGACATATATTGCTTGAGGTAGAAGAAAGTCACCGGGGAAGCGATTTGAGGGATAATCAAAGGCCAAAACATATTGGTCATATGTTGTTCGGTTAACATTTGGGCCAAGCCAACGCTGCTGACAGTGGCCGGAATCATCATGATGATCAAGATGAATTTGAAAATCAAATCTTTCCCTTTGAAGTCATAAACTTGAATCGCATAAGCGGTTAAAGCACTAAAATAGACGCACAAAATCGATCCCGTCACCGAGATAAAGAGGCTGTTTAAGAATGCTTGTCCTACCGAAAGGTGCGGATCGTTTAAGGCGTTATGAAGATTCACCAACAACTGATCTCCAAACCAAAATGAGAAAGAAGTGGAGATCTCGGCATGGCGTCTTGTCATGCTGACGAGCAATGTCCACATGGGGAAGAGACAAAAGAAGGCGACAACAGCAAGAAATAAGTAGATAAAGAATCGCCGTAGGTTCAATGCCGTTTGCATCCCGATATGACGAGAAGACATTCCTTTTGTTTTTTCCATGGTCATTCTCCTTTTGCTGC
>CADAUN010000193.1 GCA_902791085.1 uncultured Erysipelotrichaceae bacterium
CAACTTGCCCAGTCGCCTGCTGCTTCGTAAATGGGTTCACCGGAGAAGAAAACGAAAAGGACAAGGGTAAAGATCATCGCAAAAAGAGGCCCATGATTCCAAGAAGGTCTTTTTTCAATGGCTTCGATGGCTTTGCGAGTGGCCAGACCTTCCGCTTCGGAAGGATCGGCGTGACTTTCTAAAGCATATGCATATTCTTGCTGATAAATGTTTTTGGCTTCGCGATAAGCGCCCCAAGGAAGAATGTGTTTCTCTTTTAAAGCTTTTTTGATGGCTTTTTTGGCTTGCTTGTTTTTCACTTTCTTACCCCCTTTTACAATATGGCGCCACAACCGCAAACCCAACGCCCTGAGTTGATATTAAAAGCTGCTTTTGAATGAATGTGCTCGCCATTATAACGAACATAGAAATAACCGTAGTTGTTGGGATGGTGAACGATAATTTCTGGATTCGTAAAAAAGTCACAACAAATGGTGCCGGACGTTAAAGGCAAACCAAGGTTTGCCAAAGAGGCGATGATGCCTATTGCCATAGCGAGTTCTTTCATTTCTATCACCTTTCTTGTGGAAAAACTTGCTTGTTTATAACTTCATTATAAGCATGTAATAAAAGTAATCAAGTGTCTAAAATATTTATGTAGTTATGATGTGATTTGTTTCTAGGCAATTATGACGTGATTTGTTTCCATCCAACCATCCCCTAAGGGGATCCGATTATTCCATAAATTGTTTCCACCTAATTGTCCCCTGCGCCATCATTCGGGACGAGGGCGGAACCATGAAAGGACTCAACGACACATACGTGGAATCGATAATCAGAAAGCCAAAGGACGGCAAGCTTACCACCTGATAAAGTAAATATATTTTTACCATTTTAGGGAGAATATCCTTCGCCAATGTCGGCTAATCCTCTTTGAACGATTCTTCCTTTCCTTTCATCCTATAGGATGGCCCGACGATCTGGAACACCCTCGAGTGGTGCAATGCACGGTCGAGTATCTCGCGCGTGATCGAATCGATAAATCGTTCTATCTAATAGCAGAAAATTGCATTTGTTCTTCCACTTTGAATCAAGCAAAACACTTTCGTGTTTAGGAGAAGCATAGGGGACAATCCGTGTCGCCTGAGGTGCTTCATTCATTCAAAGCATCTTCTTCATCAAAAACTTTAGTTTGGCAAAAAGCCATTCTCCGTCAGCCAATTTCGTAACAACGTCGTCCAAAGGCGGACGGAAGGGAGCCTAGGAGCCAAACCAATGCCGTGTCCTCCTTCTTGAAAGATATGGCATTCGTAGGGAATATTGTTTTTGGCAAGCGCTTTAGCATAGGCCAATGTGTTTTCGATAGGAACTAACGTATCGTTTGCTAAGGCGAATATAAACGTCTTTGGCGTATTTTGGTTCACCAAAAGAGAGGAATCGAAATGGTTTCTTTCGTTATAACGTTCTCCCAACAAATGGCGGAACGAATCAAGATGAGCATAAGGGCCAGTAGAAAGGATTACCGGATAGCAAAGGACTTGTGCGGATGGGTGATAATCTTCTGAATCGATGGCGTCATTTCCTTCTTCAGGGAATTTTTCCTCTTTTTCCGAAAGCAAGGTGGCTAAATGACCGCCTGCGGAAGAACCAACGACAATGATCTTCGAAGGATCGATGGCAAATTCTTTGGCATGAAAACGGAGATAACGGACTGCTCTCCGAGCGTCTAGAAGAGGAAGCGGATAGCAAAAAGGATCTAACGAATAACGAAGCACAAAAGCGTGCATTCCAATGGAATTAAAATATTCGGCGTATCCTCTTCCTTCATGCTCCGAAAGATGTTGATAAGCGCCGCCAGGCAAAATCAAAACCGCTGCTTCTGTTACAGGGTCAGCAGAGAAATAGGCATCAAGCTCTGTGGGCAATGAATGGTCTTTTTCCCAAAGGCGGAGTGTTTTCATCAAAACTCAATTTCCATGCCGTCGTAGGCAACAATCAATCCATTTTCTTTAGCGATTTGCGATAGATGTTCGTGGGTATCGACTCCGCTATAATGGGAGATGTGGGTGCAAACGACCAAAGCATTGGGCGCTAGATTTCCATTGGCTTTAAAACGGTCACGAAGACGGATATTTTGCCAAATGTTCATATGACCATAGAATTCATCTTTTAAGCTGCCAAACGTGCAATCGCAAGAGATGGCATTTAAGACGACATGGTGTTCTTGCATGTATTGATAAACGAGTTCTGTTGGATCGGTGGAATCTACCAGATGAAGATAGGATTTTCCGTCTTTTTGAATCAAGAATTCCATCGCGTCTTCCCGCCGCATGTGATTGGTGTAAAACGGGGTAACTTGGTAACCGGCAATGTCGTAAGTTTTATTGCATTCAATGGTTTTAACGGCGACGAATTTTAATACGTATTCGTTAAAGAAATCGACAGCATAAAGCCGTTTACGGACGAATTCGTTGCCATAAAGCGTCAAAACAGGGGCAATCCCTTTGGTGGAAGCAGGTGTCCGCATCACAATGTCATCGGGATAGTAATGATCTTCATGAGTGTGCGAGATGAGCAAATGAGCGATGGAACCAAAATCGACGCCCCAACGATTCATATTGACATAAGAATCGGGCGAGAAATCGATCGCAATGGTGTTATCTAGAACGAATCCTGTACGGGTGCGAAAGTCCTTCCCCCCGTTTTTTCTAGCGTTTTCGCAAACGGGGCAATGGCAATAAAGAGAAGGAATTCCTTCGCTAGCGCCAGTGCCGAGATATTTTAATTTCATGGATATTCTCCTTTTAGAGCACATTATTTTCTGAAAGATGCAAAAAGTGCGATGAAAGAAATATTCATGAATATAAAAAATAATAATTATGTAATTGAAAGGAATATATCTGAGGAATGCGTTGATTTAATTGATAAATTGTTAA
>CADAUN010000194.1 GCA_902791085.1 uncultured Erysipelotrichaceae bacterium
AACGACATTTGGTGGCTAGAAACCATCGGAGGTCATCATTGGATTGCAAGACGCGTTCCTGACGACAGCTACGTGATGATGCCTAACCAATTCGGATTGGATCGTTTCGATTTTGATGATGCTTATGGCGAACAAAAAGAAAATCTTTGCTCTTCCGATTTAAAAGACTTTGTGTCCCGTTATCATTTGGATTTAAGCAATGGGCGCCCTTTCTCCCCGCGTTTGGCTTTTGGCTCTCATAGTGACTCCGATCACGTCTACAATACCCCACGGGCTTGGTACATGGGGCGATATTTCAATCCCCGCACCTATCGTTGGGATGGCGAAAATGCCGATTTCACCCCAGAATCAGATGATTTGCCTTGGTGCTTGGTTCCTGAACACAAAATCACTGTCGAAGAGGTGAAATATATTTTGTCCTCTCATTATCAAGGAACGCCTTATGATCCTTATGGCAAAAACAAAGATCCTTTCCGCGCTTATCGACCAATTGGGATTTCTCGCACTTCATTCTTGTCTTGCCTTCAAATCCGGAATCGCGTTCCTAAAGAATATGCCGCTATCGAATGGGTTGCCTTTGGCTCTAACGCTTTTAACGCCTTCGTTCCACTTTATCCAAACGTAACGAAACTGCCTTCTTATTTCACCAATACCACCTTAGATGTGGACAGTCATAATTTCTATTGGGCCAGTCGCTTAATCGGCGCTTTGTCGGATGCCCATTATGCTGCGACTAGTAGCATCATTCAACGTTATGAATTAGCTGTGATGTCTAGATGCCGTCATGCCATGCATGAGGCAGAAACGCAAGCCAGTTTCTCACGAGAAGAAACAAACGAAATCTTGGCTCATATTGCCGAAGAAGAAACGCAAAAGACCCTGAACCAGGTGCTATACGTCGCCTCTTGCGAGATGAAAAACGGGTTCTCTTTGTCCGATCGATAAACGAATTAAACCATTCTAAAAACGAGCTCAACGGCTCGTTTTTTCATTGATTTTTGCTCGTGGCGTCGAGTCGTAACAAATCCCCGTATAGATCGACTCTTCGATCACGGAAGACGCCCCAGTCCATCCGTTCTTTGGCGACGGAAGGCAAATCAAAAGAAGCAAAGCGAAGCCCTTCTTCTTCTCGCGACAAAGAAGCACAGATTTCGCCATGCTGATCAGCGATAAAAGAAGAACCAAAGAAGGTCATGGAACTGTTCTTTCCGTTTTCCGTCCCCGTGCGGTTTGAGGCCAACAAAGGAACGAGATTCGCAGCCGCATGGCCTTTCATCACGTTTTGCCAATGGGCTTTCGAATCTTTTGGTAACACCGGTTCTGAACCGATGGCCGAAGGATAAAGCAAAAGTTCCGCTCCCTTTAAAGCCAAAATCCGGGCGACTTCCGGGAACCATTGGTCCCAGCAAATGCCAACGCCAATCCGCCCAATGGAAGTCGAAAAAACACGGAAACCCGTATCCCCAGGCGCAAAATAGAATTTTTCTTCGTAACATTCTCCTGTTGGAATGTGGCTTTTTCGGTAGATTCCTAAAATGCTGCCATCTTTGTCGATCATCGCTAAGGAATTAAAAACGACGTTCCCGGCTTTTTCAAAGAAAGAAATCGGCAATACCAAACGGCATTCTTGTGCCATCATTTGGTAATGTTTTAACGTAGGAGAAGAGGCGGCGTCTTCCGCATAGGCGAAGGCGTCATAATCTTCATTCTGACAAAAATAATGACGTTCAAATAATTCTGGAGGTAACACCAAATCCGCTTTTTCATGAGCCGCAACTCGTAAAAAAGCATCGACTTTCGCTAAATTTTTCTCATAGCTTTCTTCCATGCTCATTTGGAGCACGCCAACTTTGACGCTCATATTTTTTCCTCCTCTAAGGGCAAAGGCATCGTAATGCAATGAATGTTCCCGCCACCCAAAAGAATCTCGCGAGTGGGAATTTGAGTCACTTCTTTGTCTGGATAAATTGCCTGCATTTGGGCAAAGGCAAGACGATCTTCCGGAACGTCAAAGGCAGGAAGAATCACAAAATCCTCTCCTTGATAATAATTGACATAAGAAGCGGCTAGACGGGTACCTGCGAAACGCTTGTCTAACGTGTCGCGGCTGTTTCTTAAGGTAGCTGTCTCTTCTTTGGTAGAGAACAAAGGCGGATTCGGAACCAAAATCTTATGAATCAAGAAAGGACGACCATTCGCGTCCGTTTCGTGCGACAGAATCTCTTCCGCCATCTTCGAGTAACGATATTGAGGGTCATGTGAGTTTGCCGACCACGCTAAACAAATTTCGCCAGGTCGGACAAAAGAGACCATATTATCGATGTGTTCATCGGTTTCGTCGTTATAAATGCCATGCGGTATCCAAATGATTTTTCTGACGCCAAGATAATCACGCAAAACATCTTCGATTTGGGTTTTGCTGAATTTGGGATTTCGCCCTTTGGAAAGCAAACAAGCCTCCGTTACGATTAAAGTCCCTTCGCCATCAACCGCTATCGATCCCCCTTCTAAAACAAAATTAGGGACGTGATAACAAGCCAATTTCAATCGCTTTGCCACGCGAGAAGCCAAGCGATCGTCATCGCGGTAATTCGCATACAATCCGTCATAATCGCCACCCCAGGCATTGAAACGGAAATCGACGGCGCGGATGTGCTTGCCATTCGTCACAAACAAAGGCATCGTATCTCTTGCCCAAGCATCGTTATAACGGATGTTTGTCAAATGAATGTTTGGCAAATTGCCAAAGGATTCTTCGACGCGGGAACGTAAGGAAGGATAAACGCCAAGCAACACTTCTTCATGCTTTGCAATAGCCATGGCCACTTGTCGATAGGCTTCTAAAGCTGGAAGGGCATTCTCACGCCAAGTGTCTTTCCGGTAGGGCAAGAGCATCAATGTCGCCCGATG
>CADAUN010000195.1 GCA_902791085.1 uncultured Erysipelotrichaceae bacterium
TTTGTGGTAATGCGAACGTCATTT
Source organism: uncultured Erysipelotrichaceae bacterium (assembly GCA_902791085.1). Taxonomy (GTDB): domain Bacteria; phylum Bacillota_I; class Bacilli_A; order RFN20; family CAG-826; genus UBA4951. Next base: position 25 of record CADAUN010000195.1, read on the forward strand.
TGACCAAATTGTTCGGTGAAAGGATGCTCCGTCGTCGAAATCGAGCCCCGGCGGAAATCAAAACCATTGAACGCAAGCAACTTTCGGGTAAAGGCTTCTTGCTTATTTAACGGTATTTTACGGCTTAAAAAGTCGTGACGGGGCACATAGGTAGAAGCTTTGACTTTCTTTAGCAACGGAACGATATTCCGTTCTAAAGTATCAAAGAAAGGATCTAAATCCGCGGTTGAAAAGCCGTATTCATAAGGGCCAATCAAACCATCGTAAGGATGTGCGTAAGGAAGGTTTCTAGCAGCAACAAGTCTTCGTTCCATGGCAGCAATCTTTTCTAGTTGTGGACGGAAGAGCTCGTAATCGTTCTCTTGTTTGGCTTTGAGCCAAACTGCATAAGAGGCGTTAAACAAATGAGCGGCTTCGCTTTCTAAAGCGGGATCGATGGCTTCTTCTTCCTCTTGCTCACGGTAAGACAACGTCAATAAACGTTGTTGCCAAGGATTTTCACCTTGGTAGTTTTCTTTACGTAAAATAGAAAGCAATGGGAAGGATTGACGTTTTAAGGAAATGATATTGTCTTCGAGGTGCGACATGCCTTCTCCGTCGGCTTCTTGCCCACCTTCCGGAGCAACGGTCTCTAAATCAAAAGATAAAATCTTAATGGCGTGGGCTTGCCATTCCATCGCCTCTAGTAAGGAGATAAATTGCTGATAAGTTTGTTTCATGGTCGTTATCCTTTATATAAGATAGATGTCCGTTCGAGCAGAAATTAGTTCTTTTCCAAGAGACAATCGGCGGTCGCTGCATTGGTCGCGAAAGGAATGTTATAAACGGCAGCAATACGCATTAAAGCTTTGATGTCAGGATCGTGCGGTTGAGAACTTAATGGATCCCAAAAGAAAATCACATACCCGATTTTCCCTTCCGCGACCGCTGCCCCAATTTCTAAATCGCCGCCATAAGGCCCGCCTAAATAAGGTTTCACGGTTAAGCCAGTGGCTTCGGAGACCACTTCTGCCGTTTTCCCTGTGCCGCATAATGAAAATTCTTTTAAGGCATCAACGTGTTTTAAGCACCAATCTCGTAATTCTTCTTTTTTGTTGTCGTGGGCAATTAAGGCCAATGTTTTCATTTCCGTTTTTTCCTTTTTCTGTCTTTTTTATTCTACAACGGAGCCGCTCGCTTCGGGAATCTCTCCCTTCTAAAAAAGAACGTGCTGCAATCCATTTGCCACGTGATAAAGCGCGCATCTTATCACAAAGAAAAAGTCATGATTGCTTCTCTCAAGACATCTATCCAGGAAAAAGACAGAACATTTGACTTCTTTTTGCTCTCAGTTCATTACGAATTTGTTTCTCTTAAGTCGTTTTCCGTGACATTTGATGAAAAGTTTGTATTATCTAACGTGGATTGATAAAAGAGGATTAAAAAGATCATGAAATCAGCAATTGCAGCGCAAGACTTAGCGCAATTTGAAGCCAATGTGTCTTCTCGTCCATCCTTGGCGATTTCCCGTCGTGCCGTCACCGCGTGCGGCGTGACGGCTGCCGCCACGGACGAAGAAGAGAAAAACAAACTCGTTCCTATGTTTTCTTTGGAAGTCGACGGAGGAACGGTAACCAACCAAAAACAATCTGGCCGTTGTTGGATGTTTGCCGGCCTTAATGTTGTGCGGGTTGCCTTAGCCAAAAAATTAAATGTCAAATCTGTGGAACTTTCCCAGGCCTTTCTTCAATTTTATGACAAATTGGAAAAAGCAAATTTCTTGTTGGAACAGGCGCTTGCTTTAGCAGACGAGCCATTAGATTCTCGTCTCAATATCTTCTTATTAGATACGGCTTTAGGCGATGGGGGACATTTCGTCATGTTCCGTAACCTCGTGAAGAAATATGGCGTCGTTCCTTCTTCTGTGATGCCAGACAACGGTGTCAACTCCGCCACCGCTCAAATCAATTCTTTGTTGCACGATCTCGTTTCACACGATGTCGTGATCCTTCGCGAAGCCAAAAAAGAAGGAAAAGATTGCGAATCCTTAAAAACAAAAATGTTGCAAGACGTTTACCAAGTCTTGTCCGTCGCTTTTGGTGTTCCGCCGAAACGTTTTACCTATGAATATAAGGATAAAGACGACAAATTCGTTCGGTTAGAAGAAACCACTCCATTAGAATTCTATGAAAAATACATCGGGATTGATTTAGACGACTATGTGGTCTTAAGCCATGCGCCAATGCAAGGATATGAGCCTTATCAAAAATACGCAACCCGTTATGTCAACAATGTCATCGAAGGGAATCCCGTCACTTTCTTTAATGTCTCTTTGGCAGAAATGAAACAGGCTTTGATTGCCTCCTTAAGAGGTGGCGAAGTGGTTTGGTTTGGCGCGGACGTCTCTTCCCAATCTTTACGGAAAGAAGGACGGCTTGGTGCTTCTTTGCTTCATTATGATGAACTCTTTGGCATCACCACAACGAAAGACAAAGGAGAACGCATGGACGCAAGAATTTCCTTCTGCAATCATGCGATGACTTTTACTGGCGTCAATCTCTTAGAACATGACGTTCCCAATCGTTGGAAAGTCGAGAATTCTTGGGGAAAAGAAAACGGAGACGATGGATATTTCGTCATGGACGACGCTTGGTTTGATAACTACGTTTATGAGATTTTTGTGCGCCGTCAATACGTCTCCCAAGAAGTGTTAACCAAATACGATCAAAGCGAGATTCAATGGGTGAATCCATTCTCTGTGATGTGGAAGGAAATGGATTAATTCCGATTTTGTCTTACTAAGGGGCTGTTCGAAAACCTAACGGGTAAATGACGGCCCCTTTTGTTTTGCGGTCTCGTAACCATCTGTCATTGACTTGTTTATTTTATAGCCTTTCTT
>CADAUN010000196.1 GCA_902791085.1 uncultured Erysipelotrichaceae bacterium
TGATTTTCCTCAAAAACACATACTTAGTGTAACTCTCAATTATTCGCAAAAACATGGGACTGGCATTTGCACTGGTAACCTAAATGTAGACACTTTCTATAAATTATGGTGACAGGAAATGCGAGCATCGAGTGATCCGCCGCCTAACGGTTTTTCTTAATTCCTCCCAAGAAGGAGAGATGCTCCTTTTTCTGGTGAAAATTCATCCCTGAAAGGCGGCATAAAGCGGCTAAGACCGTTTTTCCGGAGGCTGGAGTCGATAATCTGGCGTCTGAGAGATAATTTTCCTCGCGTCAGCAGGAATAGAAATGATTGGATGGCTTATCCTGGAGGAAATAAGCTCCTTCCCGCAAAGTTCGCACTTGTATAGGTAACAGACGAGCCTCGGCCCCTTGGAATCCCAGGAGGCTGGCTCTTTCTCCCTCACAGGGATTCGTCCAGCTCCCATCGATGATAACCAAGGGGATCCCTCGCGCCATCGGTTTTTCTCGGCATAAAAGGGCATGGCGGTAAGGCGGAAACAAATCACTGGATAATTGCCTAGAAACAAATCGCTGGATAACTACAATGGGTTATCGGATGCCTTGATATTCGTGGTTAAACTCGGTAAAATGAGTTGCCGTAAAAAAATTACGGCTAAAGGAGATTCTTATGCTTACTGCATTTAGCGTATCGAATTTCAGAGGCTTCGAAAATAAAGTAGAACTGAGATTGGATAAGGCTTCTGACTATCAATTCAATACCCATCTTATCGCGGGGGATATTGTAAAAAACGGAATTATCTATGGGAAAAACGGTTCTGGCAAAACCTCTTTGCTCCGCGCGATGGCGAATATCGTCCCTGTCTTGACCGATAACTTTTGTAGCCCCACTTTGGTTTCCAACATGGACTGCGGTAATTCCAACCTCGATCCGAAAGGACCAGCGCTTTTCGAATACACCCTTCTTGATGACGGCGAAGAGGTCAGATACGTCTTTGCTGCGAATCGCTTTGGACTTCTTTATGAGAAGGTCTATTCCGACGGACGCATTGTTTTGGATACAAGCGATGGCAAAGTCACCATTGACCCGACGTTCTTCCCCGAATTGGAGGGAGGAGATTGGATTCATTATTACGATGGAAAGAATTCCGTGGTGAAATTTCTAGTTAGATCTGGCATTAAGCTAGAGAAAAAAACGTTGAATAAAATTATCGCCTTTGCCGAAGGCTTTCTCATGATTCGTTCTGTCATCGACGGAAATGAATTTGCTGGTCTTTTACCAAGAATCGAATCGATGGTTAAGGTCTTGGAGAATGAAAAGAATCTTAGGGAATTCGAAGATTTCCTCCACAAGAACGGCATCGACTACTCACTTGAGGTTAATGCCACCCAAAACCCTCAACAGCCGGCTTTGGAAGTGAAGTTCGCGAAGGAAAATAGATCGTTTTTTGATGTGGCGAGCTCCGGCACCCGTTTCTTTCTTTTGGTTTTTTATTGGGCAAAAAAAATTGAAAACAAGGTCCAGTTCTTATGCGTCGACGAATTCGATGCTTACTATCATGACGATTGCGCAGTCAACGTTTTCAAGCTGCTTTCTGGCAAGAACTACCAGACCCTCTTCACTACGCATCGCACCTCGTTGATGAGCACCTCTGTGACTCGCCCGGACACTCTATTCACATTAGAAGACGGCGAAATCCATTCTTTCGCGGAAGCGGCGAAGGGTCGCGAGTTGCGTGAGGCGCACAATATTGAGAAGATGTATCGCGCGGGTGCTTTTGATGCCAAGTAATGTACTTTTTATAGTCGAAGGTGGCGAACGAGAGGGAAAGTATCTCGACGAATGTTTTAAAAAACTCGGTCTTTTAGGGACGTTCAACGTTTTTAGGTACGGTTGCAATCTTTACAGTTTTTTCAATTGCCTCCACAAAGCTCAACCGGATGACGACTTTAGCGACATAGACGTGCTCGGTGCCTTAAGAGAAAACGCTAGAGAGTTGCCGTGCAAAAAGGACATCGAATTGCTTTCGCGTGCATACACCGATTTATTTCTCGTCTTCGATGTAGACAACCACGACACCAATCAAACGCCCAAAAGGCGTCATGAAATCCTCCAGATTATGGGGAAATATTTCACCAGTGCGACCGATATGGGACAATTAATCCTCGATTCGCCGATGATTGAGGCCTATTGCGACGTCAAGGTCGATAAGACGACGAATGAGGTGAAACTTAACCGCGATATCGCCGTCTCGGAAAGCGTGGCGTACAAACAACTGGTCAACGACCGCGGCCTTCTTAAAATCGACATTTCGAATTTCGGCCGCGACACTTTTCTGATCCTCGCCAAACTTCATTATCAACGGCTTAGTTCTTTAGTGCTTGGGAGCAATGGCATTAGTTTATATCCAAACTATGATTTGACTCCGTTCATAGAAGCGTTGCTTGAACAAATAAAGAACGAAACCATACCCATCGTTTCTTTGATCACCCTTCTCCCCATGTTTCTGTCAAGCGAAATCGAGAAAGAGATTCTTTCCATTCCCCTAAATACGGGTATGCATTTTCCTCAAAATAAGCATAGGCATTGATTCTTGCCTGGGCAAAGGCTTTTTCCTGTAGTTATGTCGTAATTTGTTTCTAGGCAATTATGTCGTAATTCGCTTCCATCCAGTCATCCCCCATGGGGGATGGATGCCTAGAAACAAATCACTGGATAACTACAATTACAGATTCTCACATGTCATTATCCAGTGATTTGTTTCTACCCCATTTATTCCAATTCCACCGATGCCGCAGAGCCTCGGCCCCTTGGAACCCCAGGCAATCGTTCGTGCGCCCCGAGGAATATTTG
>CADAUN010000197.1 GCA_902791085.1 uncultured Erysipelotrichaceae bacterium
TTCTTGCCATGGCAGAAGGCAATTTCGCTTTGACTTACCAAATAAGCGGCAACTCATTCACGGATGTGGTAAATCCCCGTTATACCTATATTAGTTATTTAAGAAAAGGCAGCGTATTGCTTCAAACTTATGGAGAAACGCCTTATGCCTATGATTTCACCATTGGCAAAGATGGCGTAGAGATTCGCGGCCAAACCTACGATGAATCCTATCAAAAGCAGGAAGTCACTTCCTTGGCTTATCGGAATCATTTTGCGAATGCAGCAAACTGGAAGATTGAAGGGGAGATGAAGAATGACGAATTTGTTACCAATAGCGGTGACATCCTTCGTGCATTCCAAAATCAATTGGACTTCACCGGAATCCAAAAACTTGGCTTCTCCATACAAAACGGGGCGTTACGCGTCCGATTGTTCGCCAAAGATCCGTTGACTGGCGCTTCTTACATTCCTGAAGGAAGAGATGTTGTCGTTTCGGCAATAGGCAACGCCACTTTGCCCGAAGTAGAAACCCTTTTGTCCACTTGGCAAAACGACAAAAACGGTTGGCAAGGAAACGTGGACAATTTAACGGGCAACGTTTCGTTTGTTTCGGCCGTTTATGACGACTTTTATCTTGAAGAATCGAATCAAGTCGAATTGCAAGGGTATAGCAATCTAGATCGTTATAACGACTATGTCCGGATTACCGACATCGATCAAGCAGGAGCAAGCCGCGCTTATACCTATGAACGGCAAGCAGACGGTGAGACCTTGCAACTTGTCGGCGTAAATGCCAAAAACGAAATGCGTAAAACGGCGACCACAACGACGTATTCGTCCTTTCATTTTTTCTCAGGCGACACCTTTCCACGTGCCCAATTCCAAAAAATTGGAGCGGATCAAGATTATTACACCTATTTAGGAACCAATGCGACGGAACTTGCGTATGCGATTACGCAGCACCAGAAGTTCTTAGAATGGCCAGTCGTTCAAGTGAAAGCCAAAGAAGAAAACGGCAAATTCGTCCAATTTGTTTTTATGACAGATATCATGTTGGACCGCGATACGAATAATTATTTTTATCGCTTTGTCGATACCCGTGTGAAAGAAACGGCCAACGTGATTGATGGGCCGGTCATGAAGGCGCCTTCGCCTGCCGATACCGAAATTCAAGGATATCTTTCTTATCTCAATCAAGACGATTCGGTTTTCACAAGTATCGGGAAAGACTCCGCTTGGGAAGGAAGTCGTCTCACAAAAGCCACCAAAGGAACGGATTTTTATCTGAAAGGAACTTATTATACCGACGATCAAGGGAATCCAACGACGTTAGAAAAGAATGGTGAAGGTTATTTCCAAAGCGGCGATAAATTGTATTCTTTTACCTTTAACGACGCGGGAGAAGTTGTGACGTTCAATAAGGTGCCGGTTGATGAAACGTTAAAAGAAGTCGCTGGTTTCACGCTTGCTAGCGCAGTATTGAAAAAAGAAGGCGACATATCAACCACCTATGGCGATATTTTGGATTTAGGTTCCTCGATTGGCGCCGTGGATAATCCTTTAACGGTTGATCCTTCTTCTTTCTCGATGGGGTTAAAAGACGGAAAAATTGCAACGTTGCAATTCGCTTATCAAGGCGGAACGGAAGCCATCACGCTAGATTATGCTACGCCGACGCTTCCTTCGACCTTGCGCGAAAACTTAGAAAAAGCCGTCGCCGCTCTAAATCCGAGCGATCGCGAAACTTTCGCAGATGATGCATCCAAATCCATCGTTTATGATCCGTTGGTGGAACGATGGGGCGAAGAAATCGCTAAGAAAGTCCCTTATTTGAACAATCGCGCTTGGGAAAAAGCGCATGACAACACTGCCTATTTCCAAGACGCGTGGTATGACGATGACACCTCCAGCTTCTTCATTATTGTTTACGAAATCGTCGATTCTTATACGGAAGCCTATAAGGCCTATTTAAAGGAACTTGGCTATACGAGTGACGACAACATAACTTTTGAAAGCAAAACAGAAGGTTTGAAAATCACCGTGAACAGTGAAGAGCCCAGCGAATTCCTTTCAATTCAATTGCTTTCGGCTTAATGGACCTAGCCACAAAGCCTGATGGAACGCACTTTCCATCAGGCTTTTTTCATTTCATAAAAATCCTCTTCAAAGGAGGAATGCCTGTTTCTACGCTTAAGAAACCATAGCATTGACTTTTGTTGTCCTATAAGCGGGGAAGCATAAGTCTAAGAAAACTCCAACAAAAGCAACATCGTTGAAAGGAAAGCGATTTCTAAGGGTAAAAAGCCAACAATCGCATTTCTCTTTTTGTAGATACCGCGAACGATTTGCGTTACAATCCCTACGTATTCATAAGGAGAATTATCAATGAACGTTACTGAATTACGTCCCGGAAATTACTTTGAGGACGAAAACACCCTTTATCAAGTCATCGATATCTTGTTAAACAAAACAGCGATGCGGAAAATGGTTGCAAAGGTCAAAGTCAAGAATGTTCGCACCGGCGCCATCACTGAAATTGCCCGTAACTCGGGCTATGATGTTCAAATTGTGAGCATCACCAAAAAGAACATGCAATATCTCTATGACAGCGGAACAACCTTGGTTTTCATGGATCCCAAGACCTATGAACAAGTCGAGCTTCCAAAAGCCAATTTGGAGCATGAGATTCCGTTCCTTGCCCCTAATGGCGAGATTATCATGGTTTCCTACGAAGATGAAATTTTAGGAATTGAACTTCCAGCCAAAGTGGCATTAGAAGTGGTCGAAACCGAAGCAGGCGTTCGTGGTGACAC
>CADAUN010000198.1 GCA_902791085.1 uncultured Erysipelotrichaceae bacterium
GAAATCGATGCGTTAGGCGGAATGATGGGCAAATTTGCTGATCATCATCCTTTGCAAATTAAAATGCTGAATACCGGCAAAGGACCTGGTGTGCAGTGCCTTCGTGCCCAAGTCGACAAAAAAGGATATCCCGCTTACGTGCAATCCGTTTTGGAAACGATGCCAAACTTGACCATATTAGAAGGGGAAGTGGTCGCTTTGCTTCACGACGACCATCGCGTTTATGGCGTAAAAATGAAAGACGGCAAAGAAATTCATTCGCACGCGGTGATTGTGACAACGGGTACCTACATGGAAAGCACCATCATTTCGGGGCGCGATGTTCACCCGGGCGGCCCGGATGGAGAATCCGCCTCACATGGCCTTTCGCCTTGTCTTCAGGAAATGGGATTGGAACTATTCCGTTTAAAGACGGGAACGCCCCCGCGGATTGATAAAAACACCATCGATTTTTCAAAAGCGGAAGTCCAACCCGGAATGGATGGAGAGTTGGCATTTTCTTATGAGACCACGAAATTCACCCCTTTGAAAAATCAATTGCCTTGTTGGTTGATTTACACCACTCCAGAAACCAAAAAAATGATTTTGGATCATTTAGACGAATCCGCCTTGTTTAATGGCATGATCAAAGGAATTGGCCCACGTTATTGTCCTGCCATCGAATCCAAAATGGTTCGCTTCCAAGATAAAGAACGGCATCAATTGTTTTTAGAACCGGAATTTGAACACGGCAATTCTATTTATTTGCAGGGATTTAGCACGGGATTTGCTGCTGATTTTCAAGAAAAAATGGTCCATTCATTGCCAGGGTTAGAACAGGCAAAAATTTTAAAATATTCTTATGAAATCGAATATGATGCGATTCGCCCATTGCAGTTTGACAATACTTTAAAAATCAAAAAATATGATGGCTTATATGGGGCCGGGCAAATCTGCGGCACTTCTGGTTATGAAGAGGCAGCAGGACTCGGACTCATGGCTGGAATTAATGCATCGCGCTGGATTCAAGGAAAAGAACCCTTTGTTTTACGACGAGATGAATCCTATATTGGCGTCATGATTGACGATTTGGTTACCAAAGGAACGGAAGAGCCTTATCGTTTGCTTTCCTCTCGTGCTGAATATCGTTTGTTATTACGTCACGATAACGCGGATTATCGTTTAACGCCAAAAGGATATGAAATTGGCCTGATCTCGGAGGAGAGATACACCAAATTCTTGGACAAATACAAAAAAATCGACGAAGCGATTGCGACATTAGCAAAAACAAACGTATCTGACAAAGAAAAGATTTCTTCTTATTTGATGGCGAATGGTTATCAAGATGTAGCCGTCGGCCATAAGGGACTAGAACTTTTGAAACGGCCTAAATTGCATTATCGAGAAATTGCAGCGTGTATGCCAGAAATGGGCGCTTATTCTTTTGATGATGCCTCCGTGCTTGCTCTAGAAACGAAGGTCAAATATGAAGGCTACATCGCATTAGAAAAGAAAGACGCCGCTCAAGCTGCCAAAATGGAACGCGTGCGATTGCCTAAAGATTTAGATTATCTTTCCATCGATGAACTTGCTATGGAAGCCAGAGAAAAATTAAGCCGCGTTTCTCCTGCGACTTTGGGGCAGGCATCACGGATTTCTGGCGTGAATCCTAGCGATATTTCCATTTTGATTATCACATTAAAAAAGCGAGGCGTCTTATGACTTTTCCTGAACTTCGCGAAGCTTTAGCAAAATGCCATTTGACGCTAGACGATCAAATGATGGAACAGTATGACCGATATCTACATCTTTTGGTTGAATGGAACGAAAAATTTAATCTCACTTCGATCGTACTTCCCGAAGAAATCGTGGAAAAACATTTTTACGATTGCTTGTTAGCAAGCGATCCTGCTCATTTTCCTAACAAGCAAGTCTTAGATATTGGAAGCGGAGCTGGCTTTCCTGGGTTAGTTTGGGCGATTGCTTATCCTTCCTCATCTTTTGTTTTGCTAGATGCTACGCAAAAGAAATGCCTCTTTTTAGAAGAAGTCAAACGCGCACTCAATTTATCTAACGTCACCGTAATCCACGGCCGTGCTGAAAGCCTCTCTTCCTCATTACGAGAACATTTTGATTTGGTTTCCGCACGAGCGGTTGCCTCTTTACGCATTTTGCTGGAACTTGGTGCTCCCTGGTTAAAAATCGGCGGTACTTTTATTGCCATGAAAGGCCCAAAAGGAGAAGAAGAACTTGAAGAAGCTCATCATGCGATAAAAGTGTTGGGCTTAGGGCAAGTAGAAGTTCGAAAAGCAATGTTACCTAATGAAGACGGGATTCGTTTAAATCTTTATTTAAAAAAAGAACGAAAAACAGAAAAACGCTATCCTCGTTCTTATGCAGATGTGGTCAAAAAGCCACTATAAGTTATATAATAATCACGTTACGCGCCTATAGCGCAGCTGGATAGAGCAACAGTCTTCGAAACTGTAGGTCAGGCGTTCGAATCGCCTTGGGCGCGCCAAACATTGGTAATAAGAACGTGGCAATCACGCTCTTTTTGTTTTAAACGTAAAGTTTTAATGGACTCATTTTTACTATCGTTAAGAAAACTTGGTCGAAAACGCAAAAGAGAGACTGTGGCGATTGCGCCACAGTCTTCCTCTAAAAATCAGTCAGCCAAAATATCGAGCTTTAGAAATGAGCATCCTTTTGACGAATGACAAAAGCAAATCTGATCCCTCTTGCCTAAAAGTTATGTGAATGGCAAAAAACTGCAATAAGGCTAGCGAAAATAGGCTGTTATGGTAAAT
>CADAUN010000199.1 GCA_902791085.1 uncultured Erysipelotrichaceae bacterium
TAAAATTAACCCATTATCAAGGACCGGTTGTGACGATTGAACAACATGAACATCATTGAAGTTGAGCACTTGACATACGCGTACGAAAAAAATGGAAGACCAGCCGTCAATGACGTTTCTTTTTCCATCCCCGCGGGGAAATATGTAACGTTGATTGGGCATAATGGTTCAGGAAAATCCACCCTAGCTAAATTATTAAGCGGTTTGATCAGCCATTATGAAGGGAAGATCTCTTTATTCGGTCAATCTTTAGATCACGCTGACGGGGCAACGATTTATGCGTTACGAAAACGGATGGGCTTTGTTTTTCAAAATCCTGACAATCAATTCGTAGGATCAACGGTCAGAGACGACATTGCCTTTGGGCTAGAAAATCGCCAAGTTCCTCACGAGAAAATGGATGGCATTATTCATACCTATGCCAAAAAAGTTGGGATGGAGGATTATTTGGACCAATCACCGGAAAACCTTTCTGGTGGGCAAAAGCAACGGGTCGCGATTGCTGGCGTTTTGGCCATGCATCCGGAATTGGTTTTATATGATGAAGCCACTTCCATGTTGGATCCTGTCGGTAAGCGCGATATCTTGGATATCACATTTCATTTAAGAGAAGAGAACCCGAATTTGACCGTTCTTTCCATCACTCACGATGTCGAAGAAGCTTTTCGTTCGGATTATGTATTGGTTCTTAATGCCGGGAAATTAGTCTTAGAAGGAACGCCTTCTGACGTTTTTTCTCATGCAGAGGAATTAAAACAGATTCATTTAGATGCGCCGTTCTTTTTGTCTTTGAAGGCTGCTTTAATCGCAAAAGGCATGGATATCCCGCCTGAAATTGATTCTGAAACGAAATTGGAGGAATTTTTATGCCGATAAATTTCTCCCATGTCTTTTTCACTTATCATCCTAAAAGCCCTTTCCAAAGCGTGGCTTTAAAAGATATCAACATTACGTTGCCAGAACACCGTTTCGTCGCTTTAGTGGGTAGAACGGGGAGTGGGAAGTCCACTTTCGTCCAATTGATAAACGCCTTGTTATCTCCAACTGATGGCTTTGTTCAAGTGGGTGATTTTATCAATCATCCGGAAAAAGCGAAAAAAGCGCCTAAAGGCTTAAGCAAAGAAGAAAAGAAAGCGTGGAAAGCAGAGCAAAAACGCATTCAGCAAAAGCATCGAAGCAAAGACATCAAAGCCTTACGAAAACGCATCGGTTTGGTGTTTCAGTTCCCCGAATATCAATTGTTTGAAGAGACCGTCGAAAAGGACGTCGCTTTCGGCCCGAAGAATTTTGGCGACAGCAAAGAAGAAGCCTTAAAGAAAGCCCATCAAGCTTTGAAAGAAGTAGGGCTTGATGATTCTTTCTTCACTCGTAGTCCCTTTGATCTGTCCGGCGGAGAAAAACGAAAAGTCGCGATTGCCGGCATTTTAGCTGCCGCCCCCGAAGTCTTGATCGTAGATGAACCTACGGCTGGATTAGATCCTGCCGCCGCCAAAGACACCATGGCCTTGTTTCAAAAAATTGAACAAGCAGGAACCAGCGTCTTTTTGGTGACGCATGACATGGATTTAGTCGCGCAATATGCGGACGAAGTTATCGTGTTAGAAAATGGGCAAGTGGTAAAACAATGCGCGCCTTCTGAATTATTTGGTCAAGATTTAACGCAATATTCCCTGCAAAACCCCCATGTTTTTGATTTTGCTTTGCGACTCGAGAAACGCGGTCTTCGGATTGACACTTCTTCTTTAAGAGATGTGGATGACTTGGCGAATGCCATCATGGAGGCAAAACGATGAGCCGCTTTACCATGGGCCGCTATGTGCCATACCATTCTTTCTTACATCAAATGGATCCGCGTCTTAAGATCTATTCCTTAATCATCTTGATGATTGCTATTTTTGTGAATTATCCCACTTGGGCAATGACATACACGATGTTAGGCATTCTTTTCCTTTTGACGATTGTCTTGCTTCGCTTGGCTCATATGTCATTGTTGTCTTTATTAAAATCTTTGAGCTCCTTGTGGTTCATGGTTATTTTTCTCTTGTTGATTTATATTTTAGTTCCTCGTTATTCTGATCAAAATGCGGATTGGTACTTCCTTATCGGCACCTACAAGATTTATTGGGAGAGCTTATTGGAAGCGGGAAAAGTCATTTTGCGGTTAGTGGTGATGTTGTCCGTTTCGATGATTTTAACAGCGACGACGACCCCTTTGGCCTTAACAGACGCTTTAGATTGGTATCTTTCTCCTTTGCGTTGGATGGGTGTCCCAACTCCGATTTTGGCGATGATTATCGCTTTGGCTTTGCGCTTTATTCCTACCATTTTGGAAGACGTGGAGCGAATTTTAAAAGCGCAGTCCTCTCGCGGGGTGGATTTCCAACACGGCCATATCTTTGCCAAGTTCCGCGCGATTATTTCGTTAATTATTCCTTTGTTCGTCTCTTCTTTTGTAAGAAGCGATGAGCTCGCTAACGCGATGGAATGCCGCGGATACGATCCTTCTTCGAAACGCACCAAATACCGTCAATTGCGTTTTCGCTGGTGGGATTTGTTTGAATTCGTATTGATTTCTTCCATTGTTGCTTGCTTCTTTTATGTGGCATTTGGCCATTTTGATGCCTATTTGTCTTGGTGGGGGCTAGTGACAAAATGAGCCAAACATATCTTGGCGTTTTGTCTTACGACGGAACAGATTTTTATGGTTTTGAAAAACAACAAAACAAACGAACCGTTCAAGGTATATTGGAAGAAACTTTATCGCGATTAAATAATGAAACGGTGCG
>CADAUN010000200.1 GCA_902791085.1 uncultured Erysipelotrichaceae bacterium
GAAATCGTCGTGCATTCGCCACCTTCACCTACCGCTGTAGATTCGGTGATTTTGTCTTGGGTGTAGCTCTTATCTGCACCAGAAGAAAGTTTGACTAAGATGTGACGGATTTCATACGGCATCTGGTCTTTAATCCATCCTTCTTGAACCGAACCATAAGCTGCGTCTTTGAAATCAAAGATCTTGTGCTTCGTGCCGTCAGAAGTGTAGTAATAGCCATCACGGAGCGCTTCAGTTCCGTTAACACCAGCAGAAGTGCCTAAGTTGAAATTCTCGTAAAGGTCTTTTTCAAACGTTGATTTCTCGCTGTCGTAAAGATGTTTGCTCCAAAGCTCGTGGACATTATTCACGTTGTTGGAAGACAAGATGGTTTCAAACTCTTGCTCGTAAGAAGTTTTGTTATTGGCAGCGTTAGTTTGAGCCGTCCGTTTATCGGTCAAAACTGCTTGGGTCGCTTCCGCTTCCAATGTCGGCAATTGGCTAGCGCCAGTCGTCGCATAGTAATGGCGAATCAATACTTCATAAATTTTATCGAATTCAGTGCTTAACGAAGCGCCGCTCTCTCGATAAGAGCCCAATAAATCTTCCGTGGTATAGGTCGTCCGCAAACCGTTTGCATCCGTATACGAGAAAATCACTCCGTTCGTCACGGGAGTGGATCTATCGCAACCGGTTAAAGCAGCAACGGATGCTGCTAAGGCGATCCAACCGAGGGCACATTTTTTATTTTTCATACGTGTGGACTCGTTCCTCCTTCATAGAAATATGCGTGATTAGTTTATTCTCTTAAGAGAATGGGTGCAAGCAAATTAAAGAAGTGGTGCCTCTTTTTTACGGAAAAGCCCAAAAACGGGAGGTTCCGTTTTCTTAAACCATAGGCAAGAAAAAGAAAAAATATTCGCAGCAATAATTAAAAATAATTAGTCAATGAAAAATTAGCCAAAAAATTTATTGCTCATGCTTATCTACAAATATTGTGCAAATTCATATGAAATAAATATTTTCTTTTTAATGCTGACAGGAAAATGCTAATAATTAGCTTTAATTTTTTATAGTCAACCAAAATCGATTTTAATCCCGCGATTGGCTTTTGATCTATTTTGTGGCACTGTCTCCTTTTTCGTTTCTTAATCACTTTCGTTGCACGCCTACGCGTGGGAGGCTAAAATAGGGACGCTTTTGAGGTAAGTTATGGCAGAATTAACCATTAAGAATTTGCATGTAAGTGTCGATGATACCCCGATTTTAAAAGGGGTTAATTTAGTCGTTAAAGAAGGCGAAACGTTAGCGTTGCTTGGCCCGAATGGCCATGGAAAATCAACGTTGCTTGCCGCCATCATGGGAAATCCCCATTATCGCGTGACGGAAGGCGAGATTCTTTTTGACGGTCAAGATATTTTGGCAATGACACCAGATGCTCGCAGTCGTGCGGGTTTGTTCTTGGCGATGCAATATCCCTCGGAAGTCCCTGGCTTAAATTCTGCTGATTTTTATAAGGCGGCCATGAATGCGCACCGTAACAAACCCATGAGTTTGTTTGAATATTACCGAACCTTAGAAAAAGCTTACCGCAACATGGGCATTCCCTTTGAAATGAGCAAACGAAACTTAAATGAGGGATTTTCTGGCGGCGAAAAGAAACGCAATGAAGTGTTGCAAATGGAATTGCTTTCTCCCCGGATAGCCATGCTTGATGAAATCGATTCTGGCTTGGATGTCGATGCTCTAAATGTGGTTGCCAAAGCGTTACAAGAACAACAGGCGAAAGGTGCTGGTTTATTGATGATTTCTCATTATGCTCGCTTGCTAGATATGGTCAAACCGTCTCGTGCCGCTATTTTGGTGAATGGAAAAATTGCAGTAGAAGGCGGCCCTGAATTGATTACGCGTGTTGACCAAGAAGGATATGAATGGATTAAGACGGAACTTGGCATTGAAATCGAAAAAGAAGTCAATGCTCCGATGAACACGGTTTCCATTGGCCAATGCGCCACTCGGGTAGGAACGAACGATGGCAAATAACGAAGAACAGTTAGTGTTTCTTGACAATCTTCCAGAAACCTATTCGCTAGAAGTACCTGCTGGAGAAAGCAAAACATTGCGTTTGGTCGCCTTCGATCATTTGCCAGCGAAACTCCATTTTGTGATCAATGTGCATCGTGATGCTTTGTTTCGTGGTGCTTTTATCGATTTTACGGATGTTTCCACTGAATTTGATTTGGTCGTCAATTTGTTGGAAGAAGGCGCTCAATGCGATTGGCATTTGGCTGTTCTTTCACGGGGCACCGCCAATCAAAAATTCGTGACTTCCGTAAATCATATGGCCCCACATACGGAAGCGTTGATGAGCAACTACGGCATCGCTCGTGAACATAGCCACCTCGTTTTTAGCGGCACCTCAGCGATTCAACAGGGTGCAAAGAAATCGATTACCCGCCAAGAAGCAAAGATTATTGTTTTTGATGCAAACGCAACTGGGCTTGCCTCCCCCATTTTGTTAATCGGGGAAAATGACGTGCAAGCGTCACACGCAGCAATTGTTGGACGATTGAACGAAGACCATCTTTTCTATTTGGAATCGCGCGGCGTGAATGAAGAAACGGCCAAGCGCTTAATTGCGTTAGGATATTTGAAACCGATTGAGCGCTATTTTGACGATGAAAAAATGGTGCAAAAAATCGATGCTGTTATCGAAGGAGGAATTGCATGATGTTTGATCCGTCTCTTCTTCGAAAAGACTTCCCGATGTATGTCAATCAGGTGAAGATGCAAGGAAAACCA
>CADAUN010000201.1 GCA_902791085.1 uncultured Erysipelotrichaceae bacterium
GTAACATTGATTTTCCATGCCTTGCAAAGCCGTAATGGCGCTCTCCCAATTTTCTAAAGAGGACACTTTGCGCTCGATGGAGTTAGCAAAAACGGCATCTACGTCAAAAGAAACACTTCCGCTGGCATTCCCATTTGCTTCGATCGAAACATAATAAACCGAAAGCTGTGTGGAAGAGCCACTTGCAACAGCATCGGCGGGAGCGTAATACAAACGATCAGTAACGTTATGAAGTTTCGTCAAATCGTCATAAACGACAACATTGGTGTTAGAAGCCGTATTGTCCACAGAAAATTTCCATTGAATTTTCACGGGAGAGGCATTGCTCACACGAACCCGAACAGTTAAATTATCGCCGGCAGATGCATTATGAAAAACGATTTTGCCATTCTCAAGTTTCGCCGTACCACCATTTTTGAAATGGTAAGTTCCGTCGCTTGATGGGTTAACAGACGTAGTTCCATTCGTAAAAGCTTGCATGATTAACGGCGTTGTCGAAACATTGATGGTGGCTACGTTGACTTGCACGTTCGCGACATTGTCATTCGTGTTTCCAAACAACGCATAGGATGCGCCAGCCATAGCAGCAACGCTGGCTAAAATGACGAGCGAGGACAAAAGAATTGTCGTACGATATTTGCGATTGTGCATCATTTCTCCTCTTTCCCCCTAAAAGGCATGTGCGCATTTCCTAAATAACAAATAGAAAACGGGAACCAAAAGGTTCAAAAATTATTATTCCTATTTGAGAAAAAATGGAACATAAAATGCTCCACCATTTTTCGAAAATTGTTTCAAGACAATAGGAAATCTGCGTCGCTTATTATGAGTATCACCTTTAGGCATTCGACTGTACTTTATTCTGGGCTCTTACGTTAACAAGCAGTGAATTAACGCAGATTAATGGAATCAATGGGTTTCTTACGAGAAATCAGATAACTAGGTAAGAATGAAGCGATTGCACTCACCAATACGGATAAGGCCAATATGACCAATATCGTTCTCCAAGAGAAAGCAAAGAACGCCAACGGAATATGATATTGATTCACGATGGTGTTATTCATCGCCCAAGCGATGATTCCAGTTGCAATCGAGGCAATAACAGAATTGATCAAAGCGATAATTTCGCTCTCATGAAAGAAGATGCCATAGACATCGATTCCTCGCGCCCCAACGGCACGAAGAATACCGATTTCGCGCTTTTTGGCTGCGACAGAATTCGCGACAAAATTGGTCATTAAAAGGCTTGCAAAAATCGTGATCACCAGCCCAACGTAGAAGAATACGGGTTTCATTTCCTTTGCCGCCATGTCCGCGGCCCCAACCATCGAAGTGCATTTGTTTTTCAAACGATAGACGGCGTCGCCTTCTTTCTCGGCAGTCTGATTTTGGAAATGAAAATCCACTGCTTTTTTAGCTAACATTCTGTCTCCGCGTAACGGAGTGATAACTTGGCGATACGGATTGGTGCGATAAATCGCCGCATAATGGTCAAATACCGAATCTGAAATGACCACCGGTAAAAAGGAAGAACCACCGACATTGTCAGCAACATAGAAACCACGGACAGAAAAAGTAACATCGAGGCTGGTTCCTTTTTCGAATATCGCTCCCATGATGGAAGCGTCTGTAACATCGTTAAAATCTTTTGATGCATAGCTAGAAAAGGAAGACAAGAAAGACTGGCAAAGTTCTTTTCCACTAAGTGTCCCGAATGCATTTTCTTCGTATCCGCCTTGAGCGATCGCTGGGTTAGATCCTTCCACAGAGCGCTTTATTGGGAGCACTTTCTCACTTGCCAAATAAAGCGCGTAAAACGTTTTTAGATAGTCTTTGCCTGCTTCGGTATTGGGATCCACGTCATCCATCCCTGCTTTTTTAGCTAAAGCAACTAACCGCGACAAAGCGTCCTCTTCTGTCGGTAATCCGTTTTGCTCCACATATACGCCAGCAGCATAGCGAGGCAAATAATTTCCTATCGTTTCGCGTGTTTTGCTCGTCGTTTTCCCTAATTCGGAGAAGCGGGGCAAGGAATCCATTTCTTCATAATTGGGGGCAAGCGTTTCGTTCACGGTGATGTCTTCGCCCATGTCGGTGTTAAATAACTCGCGATAGTAATTCCATGGAAGAACGATATCGTACTCACCTAACGCCGAGGTAGAGCAAGTTGTTAGCAACTGATGCGTTTGGAGATAGGAAGCCTTAGCAAATCCGTTTTGATGAGAAAAATATCTATGATCGTTTTGAAAATGGAATGCCACGCGGTTTTGGAAGGAAGAGCAGTCAGCCCTTTGCACTTCTTGAACGTATTGGGGAGAGACAAAAAGCAATCCAGAATAAGATGATTGCAAATCATTCTGCAACATATTGCCAGTCATCATCAGCGAAATATCAGTCTCTTTCATGATGGGTTCATAAAAAGAGAAAGGGAATTGGGTGTCTAAAACGCCGACAATGGTAAAGTTTGTATCAGCTGCCCCATCTCCTAATGAAAAACGCATGGTCGGTTTCTTGGCAATGAAAGAGGAGACGTCGCCAATTTGTTTCGGTTCCAAGACGAGCGTTTCTTCATTCTCGTTTTCACCAGAATAGCCAAACCGTCGAAATTGTTCAAAGACAAAATCAGAGATGACAGCTTCCTTTTTCTTTTCCGGAAGCGCTCCTTCTAAGGAGAAGCCGCAAGAGGTTAAAGCATTTTGATCCAAGGCAACAAAACCATAAAAATTAGAGTTCGACCCGTAAAGCTGATCCGCTTGGTTAGAGGCCGAATC
>CADAUN010000202.1 GCA_902791085.1 uncultured Erysipelotrichaceae bacterium
GCAAACGAAGTGCCAGGTGAAACCGTCAGACTATAGGCGGAAAGATGTGACAAATGAAGCGAAAGAAAAGCGGCAATGTCTTGATCTAATTCTTCTAACGTTTCTCCAGGCAAAGCATAAATCAGGTCGGAAGAAAGACGTTCAAAGCCCGCATCTTGAAAACGCTTTAGCACTTCTTTTGCCATTTCAAAATCGTGATGGCGACCCATGAGACGCAACAATCGGGGCAAAGAAGATTCAATACCTAAGGAAAAACGATTCACTCCATGAGCCCATAAAAAGGCGGGAAGCGACGGAGAAATGGTTTCGGGATTCCCTTCCACTGTGCATTCATAATCCTTTGAGTCCCAATAGTAAAACAAAAAATCAAGCAAATCCCCCAGCCATTCAGAAGGGAGACAAGTTGGTGTTCCCCCGCCTATATAGACCGTTTTTAAAGAATGGGGAGGCAAAGAAAAAGAGGCGATTTCTTTTTTTAATTCTTGTACATAAGAAAGAGCCCATTTGGGCTCATAAAATAATTTGGTGAAATCGCAATAACCGCAGATATGGCGGCAAAAGGGAATATGAACGTATAAAGAGGAAACCACGTTATTGATCCGTTGATTTTTGTTTTGCTTCTTCAGCTGCAGAGGCGGCGTTTTTCGCTTCTTCGGCGTGCGTTGCCGCATAATCGTTCATGGCTTTAGCCTCTTCTTCTGAGGTCGGTTGAAGCACGCGGTTTAATTCTTCTTGCCGCGCCTCTTCTTCCGTTGGTTTGCCTTCTTTTCGCTTCTTGGCCTCTTCCGATTGACGATATTCTTCTTCGTCTAATTCTTGTGTCATGCGCCGCACTTCTTCTTCGGCAATTTCTTTTTCACTTTTCGGCTTTTCCGTATTGCGGAATGGTTTGGCGAATTTCCGCACCAAAAAGACGCCTAAAGCAATGACGCCGAAAATCAATAAAATCAATAACAAAATGGCCCAATTCGGCATGGAGGCAAGAATGACAGGACGATTGATCATGAATGTTTATTTTCCTTTCCGCTTGGCGTGTAAACAAATTTGTTCTTGAATTGCAATTTCTTATAATACCCTTCTTCCGCCAATTTATCCATGGAAGTTCTTGCGGTTTCGTAGACGCATTTGGTAAAGGCCTTATACTGCTGGATCGTGTAATAGCGGCCGTTCGTGCAATGCGAAGCGTAAAAAGAGGCTTGTTTTTTATTTAAAGAAGGATTGGTTTCCAAAAGATACCGGACGTAGTCTTTGATTTCTGATTTGGTTAATTCTTCGCCTGAAATCGGGGTGACCGGTTCGATGGAAGAAAGGACAGGAACGGTATCAACTGAGGAAACTGTTGGCGAAGATAACGGGGTGACTGGTTCATTTTCCGCTTGCAGAGGGGTAGAAACAGGCAAAGGAGTAGACGGAGAGGAAGAAAGTGAGGATGGCTCCGCCGGTTTTTGAGAAGGCGAAGCTTCGACTTTCGGCTCAGGGGTAGCTATCGGCGTCGCGTTGTCTAACGGCAATGTCATTTGCTTTGGTTCCGAAAATTTGCTTTCGGCCAGGCGTTCTTCTTCTGGAGATAATTGATGGAAATCGTCTTGATAAGGCTTAATTCGCATCGCATCTAAAGAGCGATTGGCGTTGTCTAACAAAGGTCCAAAGCGATTTAAGGCCTCTAAAACCAAATAAGTCGCATCACAAGTGCGTTTGGTTTCGCGATAAGCGTCGCTTTCGGCAAAATCTGGGCTCAACAACAGCTCAAAAGGAGCATAAAAAATCCCATTGCTTTTTTCTTTCGTTGCCCAAGCATAAGCGTCTTTCGCAAGCAAAGCAGCCATGGAGCTGTTTCTCTCCCAAAAGGGTTTGACATAATCCATATAGAAAAGTGCGATGATGGCATGGGCAAAAGGAGGCAAATTCGTATCGGTGGAAAGCCAATCGTAGAACGGGTCCATCAAAGTTTCGATTTCTTGATAAGGCGCGTAAGGATAGTCCGGGTTTAAAACATAAGCTAAACGGGCAACGCGGTTATCAAAATCCTTAAACCGATAGAATTCCATCAAGTCGTCGTTGCCATAAAGACGCGATAAAGCTGAACCTAAGAAAGAAGAATCGGGACGATCTGCGCTACGATCCAAATAATAATTTAACGTTTGCAAATATAAACGCACCGGGGAATGGTTTTCGTTCGTGTCTGCCTCTGCCCCACTCAAAATGACTTTGATGGTGAGTTCTTTTGTATTGCTTTTCTCTAATTCGGAAATTTGTTTTAAAATCGGAAAAAACAACGCGGTTTTGGTTTCTTTGCTTTGCTCCAATGCAAGATTGGTTGCTCGTAAAGCAAATTGATTTAAATGTTTTTCAAAAAGATCCAATTTTGCCAAAATCGCTTCTGTCGCCGTGAAATAATAAGCAGAACCAGAAATGGTACGGAATGGCAAAACCAAACGATGTTCTTCCCGGTAAGACGTGACCTCTTCCCAGTAAGAATCAAAAGTCAGCATGTGAAGTTGCTTGCCGACTTCTGCCTTTGTCAAATAATTTTCATCCGTGAATTTGACGGCTAAAGGGGAATGATTGTTCATCTTGGAATCATTGTAAAATGAATCTGCTAAAAAGACAACTAAATTGCTACTAAAAAATCAATCTATAAAAAGCACGTTCATTCGATGGATTCTATCTCATTTTGTTGAAAACGAAAAAATTATTTTTCTTCATCATCAAGCGACAAAACGGCCATGAAAGCTTCTTGTGG